>NZ_DATKQC010000428.1:0-16506 GCF_035532915.1 Edaphobacter sp. | reverse complement strand
ACCGGAGGGAATGGATGCGTTCAGGAAGCCGCACAGGAAATCGAACACACTGACTCCTTTCCGGGCACGTTGGCGTGCCCGAAGACTGATTGTTGGATTAGTGGGGAGAAGTTCCGGCGCTATGCCAAGCGCCCAGTGCTCATGACAGAGGCCGCGGGCTCATCGGGCAGTGGGGCTACATGATGTAGCTGTTCTCGAAAATGAGTTCCATCTCCCCGGGTGGAAGAGTCTCTTCGTCGGGGTCGCACAGATCTGGATCGTGATATTCGCATTCCTGCTCAAAGAGTTCGTCTTCAGGATCGCGAGAGACGGGATCGTGGCTGCGGGCGTAGGCAGCTCCCTCGTCCAATGCTTCGTTAAAGCGCTTTGCGCCCTCATCGCTCCAGAAGTCACAGGCCGGTTCTTGCTCCTCTCTCGGCTCGCTTTCGGGTGAGTTGTCGTTAGTCAATGCCATCCGATGTCTCCTTCCGCGTGCAGGCTTCTGACCAGGCCTGACCCGCATCTTGATTGTCGGAGCAAACTGGCGTTCGGAAATCGAAACAGTACTTTGGGGTTGTTCCACCCAGGCACATCGATTCTGTGAAGAGGTCGCATTGTTCAAACGCTGCCCGGGGATTCCGAAGCATTTCGGGGATCCTCGAAGCGCAAAATCACTGCGGTCAGACCCAGGGCCCGACCGAGCGGCAGAAGCTTACTGATGGGAAGCAGCACATGGCCGCACTCAAGCTTGGATAAGTAGCTCCGGTTCATCGTTGCGGCGAGGTTTGCGAGCTGCGACTGAGAAATTCGGCGTTGCTTGCGTAAAAGACGAAGTACCGTGCCGATCCTGTGAGCAATCTGTCTCCGCTGCTCTAGTGGACAAGAACCAAGCAGACTGTCGATGTCAATCCGCAGGTATCGAAGACTCAGGGGGCGATGACACGCAATACAGTTTCCGCCTCGCGGATATTGGCGAGTGTTGCAGCACTTGCAGGTGATGGTTTCGTTGTCGCGAATTGACGGGAGAAACTGAGAAGGCATGGCTTTCCTTTGAGCACGTCGGACATGAATCTCTCGGGATGAGAAGAGATATCCGGAGGTGAGGGTTTGAATGGGGTGGAGCGTGATGCGCGTCCTATAACCGGGAAGCCTGTTGCTCAAAACCAGCCGCAGGCTTTGCACGCCAGCCACCAGCATGAGATTGCATTGAAGTCACGATCACAACGGTTGTCAGTTGGAGGGGATCTCTCCGCGTCCTTCAAGGACTGCTTCCAGGTCGAAGTCGCGGGCATCGGGGACGTGTGCAGAACGGGAAGCTTCACAAGTGAAATTGGACGGTGGGACGTGAAGCCTGTAGTTCCCCGCGCGAACGGACTCCGGCGAGTGGACCCTACTTCCTCCGAGCCAAAGCCTATCGCTGGGTGCGCATGCGTAGCCCAGTTCAGCCAACTGACTTTCGATTTCATCATTGATTGAACCAGGGGGCACGTCCGCGTAGCCGTGGCTACTCCTCTCGACTGCCGCGATAAGATTAGCGATTGCTCGATACATTTCGTTCCTTTCTGTTGTTTTGTTTTACTGGCGAAGAGCCCTCTCAGGGCTATACACCGGCCTTTTGCATCTGCCGGAGTGCATGGACCTGACGAGATTTCGCTGACTGCGGCAGGGCTGCCGGGAGACTGTCTTGGATCTGGAATAAAGGGAGTTGTGAACGGAAGGAATTGACCAATGACCCAAGCCTGAGCCAGGGGGTAGCACAGGATTTCAGAAGTGACGAGCTACTGAACCTGAGTCAGCCGCCCATTTGTTGATTTACAAATAAAAGCCAATCCTAAGCAGCTGCCGTGTACCGGAGGTGTGCCGCATTGAAAGAGCCAGGGAACGCGAAGAAATGGCCACCGATTCGGAACAGGAATTGTCGGATTTCTGTTGTCGGGAATGCACCGAGCGGTCCCTCGGATCCTGACATCTGAGAAGAGGTCATTTCCCGGGACCAGATGATCAGAGCCCGGGAAAACTGATTAGAGGCCGAGACTCGCCCAGGCGTTCTCGCGGAACATCTCGCTCGGCCGGATGTAGCGACGCAAAACGCGGCGTGAACGGTGCCGAGTGGCCCTCGCGATCGCGCGCTCGGACGATCCATTCAGTGCCGCCTGGGTTGCCATCCCCGCGCGAACGCTATGACCTGCGATGTTGGCTGCATTCATGCCGGCACGTGATGCGGCGGTTTTGAAAATCGCTGCAATCGAGTCGCGATGCAGACCTTGAGCAGCCACGCGACCGTGACGATCGACTCCGCGAAAGACCGCGCCATCTTTAATCTTGGCCTTTGCGACCCATTTGGTTTGAGGATTTATATTTATCTGTCACGAGGGTTCTACGGTGCGTTGCAGGGAAGAATCAATATATCGCTTGATCTGCAAACGTCCTGGAATGCGCAGAGACGGCAACAAAGCAACTCCTCGACCTGGGTAACTTCACAAAACTTATCCTTGATTCGGCCGCTCCGGGCACCACATCGGGCGATGTTGTCAGGCTCGATCAAAATCCGCTTAGCACCTAACACATCTTCGTTGCAGCAATGATGAGCCTTCCCATTTGTAAAATATGCGCGCGGCGCTTTTATAGAAGAACTGACTAGGGGGCTTTCGAGGGCTTGGCATTGCGCCTCTCTGGCACGCCCAAAGTCATGAAATGGACAAGCGAGCTCCTCTGGCGCCGATAGGAGAAAGTGGGTCTCTTGCCCTGTTACAACCCAATAATCGCCATCGCGCCCTGGGATCTCTTCGAAACCATGCATTCCCTCGAAGGCGTCGTCCTGATAGTGACTCAACAGAGAGGAGGGCCCAATGGGCTTCTGGAGCCAATGCTGTACGCGTTCTAGCAGTCGCGTGGCGTCTCTTCGCACGTCATCGAGATGCCCAGCGAGAGCATCCTCGTATCGGTAGGGAAAGATACGAATAGATTCGGTATCCGGAACCTCATGAGCGACCTTGAACCAGGAACCAGTGTCAGAACGCAAAAAGATGATGGCCATTACAGAGATCGTCGGGACGAGATGACCAACCGTCTCTGAACTCGTGTAGCGCAGGCGAAGTCCATGCAAAAGGCTCACGATATGGTTTGGATCAACGGCGCCCCGTATCGCGCCAGGAGGAATCTCCCTGGCTTCTCTGGAAACCTCTCGTTGGTCAAGAAGTTCGAAGACATGATTGTAACGTTCAATAATCTCAGCTTCACTTGTGAAGACATGGATAAAATCTGGATTCGGCTTGGCGCCAGGGGCGAAGGCATTCTCGGGTTTCTCAAAAATCACGAGCCAATTGCCGTCGGTAATTGCCGCCCGGACCGGAAAACGACCTGTGCGGAGTTTGACCGATTGAACATAGTTCCTTAACGACGACAGCCATTTCTTCCACTCACCTAGGCCACTGTCCGGATCTACGAGCCAGTTTGACATCAGGGCAGCAGCCGTTTCCATCGAACCGTTCGCCGGGATCGGAAACTCTGAAGGCCGTTTGGCTTCCACGACCAGGAGTGGTTTATCTACTGTTCGTTCGTATCCCAGGTAATCCATGAATCGGCGAGCACCGGTTTCAGGATCAACTTGTGCTTCCGGAATCATGTTCTCGATCGCGTCGGCAGCCCCCGGAACGATTACCCATCGAAGCGCCGCGAGCATCTCGTCGATCACATACGTGCGAACGTGGGCCTCCAAAGCCTGTTCCAGTCTCGGGTCTTGCCGGGACGGGTTCGCATACTTCGCTCGTAACTCCGCTATCTGGGGCTCGAAACGCGCACGGTAGTTCGCTCTTATGCTCCGATATGAATTTCGGAAGTCATTGGCTCCGAAGCCTCTCCCGTTGCTCACCGAAAGATCTCTTCCAGCCGGTAGCTGAGTCTGCGGGCGGATGGCCATCCCGCCTCCACAAACGTTTCGAGAATGTCGATCAACTCTTCGCGGCTCTGAAGATCCTTCTGAAGTTCAATCCGATATTCTGCGATGTAATTCTCTGTGACCTTGACCAACAGATCGACGGCAAGCGACTCATATTGATATCCCCACGATTTAGCGGATCGAACCACCGCTGCGATAGCGTGAAAGACCGGAATAGGCTCGAAAGGAATGAAGCTCTGCAAGGTTTCGATGAGATGATGCGCTGCGGACGGTATCGCCACCTCTGATAGTGCCAAAATTACTTTTTGCGATTCATGCCAAAAGAGCCGTCTCGCTTCGTCTTCGAGCTTACTGTGGGAATTTGTTCCATCATAGGCTCCCGAGGAGAAATATAGCTGACTGCTGATGTGATCGATAAGCCGAGCTAGTTCCTGAAAATTCCGTTGCCATACTTCATCGCGGGTTTCGACGTCGATCTCATGAATCATGTGGTTCATTCGTCCGGAAACCGTTTCGATGATGAGTTCAATGACACCGAATGCACGTTTGCGGACAGCCGCATCGGTTGCTTTAGGAACATCTGAAACGAATGTTAAAGCCCCTCGGATATCTCTAAGGCATTGCCCCGCATAACTAGGATGGAAAGTTTCGCCCTCCAAAATGGGCCTGATCAGCTCGAAAGCGCCAATATCCCCCTGATAGATGTACAAGCCCGTCGCGATCCGATGGCACCATTCGAAAGCCTCTCCTCCGTCACCGGCTAGATCCGTTCGCCTGAATAGCTCTCGTATCAGTTCAACCACCTCTGACTTGTATCGGCCAGCTAGTGGATTGATTACAGCATAGAAGGCACCTGCCAGCACTCCCGCGCGCCGTTCTGTGCGTACCAGCGAAGTCAGAATTTCCCAGAGCGCATCGATGTGTTTGTTGTAGAGAGGCAAAAGACGAACGATTGTCTGGAACCTAACGGCTGGTACGAGATCAGAAATAGCCAGACGGACCCGCTCCAAAAGAGCCTCATCCACGCACGAGCCATGCGAGAGCAAACTGCCAATCCCTTCCGCTGCCTCGATCCTTTGAACTGGCGCTCCCCAGCCGCTCGGACTGTCATCCCATTGTTTGTCGTACTCCGGCTCATAACAGGGCTGCGTGCTGCCCAAACCCCAAAACAGAATGGTTCGCACTTTCATTCCCAGAGCACTCGAACAGTCCAACGACTTCACTTTTGCTATTGCCGCGCAAGCCGCAAGAAGCTCCGCTTCAGCGGAATTGGCAACATCTTCGTGGATATCTGCAGCGCCACTACTTAGAACTTTCCACACTTCATCGATGTCAGCTTCGATGTTTTCAACGTCAGCGTCGGTCGGCGTGCCATTGTTGAACTGCCCTGCGAATGCCCACAAGCGTTTGCTGGTCTCGCGCAGTGCGGCATTTGGAGCCTCATCTATCGGAACCCCACGTTCCCGTAGACGATCATCCGCGGAATACGGAGAGACGCTAAATCCACTTGAGACATACGGAGGTCTGTTTTCTGGAGCTCCTCCCCTTTCTGAGAGCTCCTCTATACGACCAACTGACAGCGGAAGAGCAACTTGATCGATGGGAATGCACCCAAGCAGCCTGTCTCGAACGTGAGTCATCGCCTCGAGGTGGTCGCCTTCCACTCCAGTCGTCAAGTTCAAGATGTTCGACTCAATCTGTTCGCGACGAGATTGATCGAGTGCAGAGTAATTTGTGCGAAGTGCATTTCCGATGAGAGACGAGAGATCGTAAGAACACACTGCGGTCGGGCTAGAAAGCAGCGGATAGACGACATCGGCTAGAGCGGGACCAGTACGTTCGGCCACGATAAGGACTTTGCGCAGGAAATATGCGTATTGTGCGTCTTTCAAAAACGCCGCGGTTGTGTCTCGGGCGAGTTGCACTGACGACGGCGCTCGCGCCAACTCTTCAAGCTTCCGAAAATATGCATCTGCCATCTCGAGTGCCTCTCCACGAGGTCCGGAGCAATCCCAGATGGCAGAGTAATCAACGCTCACGCTGCGTTCGATTCCTTCCACATTGTATGTGATTGCATTTTCGGCAGAACTCGGTTTATGCTCAGACTCGATCACATTGCTGGCGGCCGTCACGATTATGGGCCGGCATAGTTCAAAGTGGCTGTTCAGAAACTCAGAGAAATGTTGGCTAAGCTGCCAGTGAGCCTGTTGATAATCTTGACGACGATTCGATGTCATGGCCAAGATTCGTCCGCCGCCCATAGAGGTCTTTTCTTCTGATCGTTCGTTATAGGCAAAGAATCCTGTAAAGATGTCGGCCGCGAGCTTCGGAGCGATATCGAAGAGGTTAGAAATCTTGCGAGCAAGCCAATGCCCTTGCTGCGCTCCGTGTTCACGAATTTCTTCCGGCGTAATCAGTCTTCGTATTGCAACCTCAGAATCGGCCGGGGCGGCACCAAAAAGATCCATGACGTTTAATATGCAACGACCAACAATCCAACCCTCCCGTTGCTTTCCCGAAGCAAACGCGTTTAGGAGGTACACGGCGGATCGACTCAACGCGATCTGACCTTTGCGAGAATTGACAACGCCGCTCTGACCTTGCGTCAAAATGTGGTCAATCAACGACTGACATACAGCAGCGATCCGTAAAGAAGGATTTGCTTGCGTGATCTGTAAACAGAAGTCTGACCACAACTCCATGCTTGAGGTCGGCACCCCTGCTAATACGGCACCCACAACATGGACAATCCACTGCTCAGCTATCGCACTGTTCTTTGGGTCCGCGGAGGTTAATAAATTCACTATCGGAGAGAGATCATTTTCTGATGTCGCGAGTTCAGGAATAACTGCAGGGCCAATAATTTTCGCAAGCGCTGGGGCTCCTTCGTCCGCGCTAAATAGCATGAGATCCGTCCAAAAAGTGTCCCGATGCTTGAGCCACGCTTCTTTGAAGAAAAGATCAATACTCGGCCTCAAGAAGAGCGATAGGTCCCGCTCCCGGGCAATTGCTTTTAAGAATCCGCTGAAGTCAGACCCTAGAATCAGTCGGCTCACTGCATAGTCGAATAGCAAGTGATGCGAAAATCCTATGATGTTTCTACCGTGCAAATTGGCTACTTGTTCGACAATCACATTGTCGGAGCACAAAGACGAGAACTGCGCCTCTTTTGCAGTTTCCAGAATGTGCAACTTAGCAACCGTCAATTTCCGCTGACCTACTAGCGCGTTCACGATTTCAGTGAGGATCGCTTCACGGATGTTGCCTTCGATTCCGGACCGGATGACGCGATTAAGCCAATACTTGTCTAGGAGGCCAACTTGTGTATCGATACCGCGGAAATCTGTCGCGGCCTCGGTTTCCGACAGCAGTTCGGCTACCAGTCTAAGATTGAACGGAATATCCAGTAGTCCTAGCAACTGATGCGATGCCGTCCGAAAAACTGCGTCCAGTTCCGCTGACTGGGTGCGTATCTCTCTCAACTCATCAGGGCTGAAGCGCGGAATCTTAATATGTCTGACAAATGGAAAGGAGCTGTCCTGAAAATCCTGGGGTCCAGGCTCTCCAAGTCCGCGCCGAAAGACTCTTTGCAATTCTTGGCTGTAGCGCAGGTCAAAAATCCGGATCGACGCGACGACTCTCCATCTGCTCCCCTCCATCATCGCAACCCTGCTGATTAGATCCCGGAGCACTTGGAGAGCATTAGAACCGCGTGCAGCGTCTAACGCGTCGATGAACAGCAATCCAGTCGATTCGCCGCTCCAATTCTCCAGCACCTCCGCCAATTCGTAATCGAGGCCAAGTTCGCTCCTTAGTGAATCATCGAGCCGATCTGCCGCCAAAAACACAACATCGCGACCCTCCCCATGCAATGCTGTGGCCAGTTCGTGAAGCACACCGGACTTTCCGGCGCCGGGATCACCGATGACGACGAGTGACTGTGTCTCAGCCTCTTCACGCAGATACTTTGTCACTTGCCGCTCAATTCGGATCTCCCTCTGATTGACAACAAGAGTCGCGAGGTGATCTAGAGAGTCCAGCGTGAGATTGGTGTACTTCTGCAGAGCATTGATGTCGTTACGAAAACTTGGAGTCGATGCAAGCGAAAGATTTGTACCCCGGAGTCCTCTTCGAAGCTCTTCGCGGCTCACGAACATCCGCGTCTCGCTCGCGCGTCCCATCAGTTGAACTAAAGTAACCCAACAGCGCTGGGCATCGAAACTATGGACGAGCACTGTCTCTTTTAGGAAGCCTTGCGCATTTTGTTCTCCGACCTCGCCTTCATTCACGTCCAGGACAGCGATCCGGAAAAGTGAGAGCAACTCCACGATTTGGCTGCCGTTTGGTTGTTCACCCAATATCGTCTTCCAGACTTCTCTGAGGATTCCGAGAAGGCTTTCGAACGCATCTCTCTCTGCATCATTCAACGGTAATGAGCTGAGCTCCTCTGGGTCGGATTCTGGATGGACTCGTACTAGGCAAGCAGACAGGTGCTGTGTCAAGCGAGCCGGGGCCTCACTGGAAGTGACGAGGTACAAGCGATCCCTCGCCGGATTGAGTGGTCTGCGCCAAGGGAACCTCCCTCCAGACGTCCCGTGCTTTGAGGCCAAGTATTGCTCGACAAGGTGTGAGACGAAGGGTTTCATGCGAGCCGCGCCAAACTCCATCGCACGCTTTACTTCGACAAAAGCGAGGCTTTCATCCTCAAAGGTCAGAAGAATGTCAGCGAGAGGCTCACCGGTCTCACAGCGAATGGATTTTAGGGGTGAAGCCGATATCCCGGGTAGCGCGACACGTTCCGTCAGGCAGCATGCAGCGAAGTAGGCAGCTACCCGGTTCTGATAGTTGATACCTCGCTGTGTTGCATACCCGCCAGCAGGTCTCGATTTGTCTTGGTCATCGACCACTTCGGCTCCGTTCTTTAACTAGCGTTGGCCAGCCGGAGACTGCGTGCAGTTTGCTGCCAGCCGACGGCAACTTCCGGCCGTAGTCGCCGGTTTGTCCTCACGAGAAAGTCCATTTTAGAGCCTTTCGGCCCTCGGACATGTGGAAGACGAATTCTGGGGCTAAACGTCTCTTAATGCAAAAAGATTTGGAACACATCCCACTTGGGATCTAAAGATGGGCGGAGTTCAGGATGAAGCTGCAATGTCGTGCGTCGTAATCGAGGGGAAAAGCCACTGTGCTCCATATTCCCCTTGGATTGGAAACCACAGCGAAGACCTCGGATCAGCCCAATTAAGCAATTCGCAACCCATCTCAGCGCCCACCTTCGCCGCGAAATGAATAGCGTAGAGATCGAGAAATTCGCACAATTCCGTCATTATCTGTTGGATCGACGCCTCTAAGGTCCTCGTCGTATTGACGGTTGGTGCTGCGATGCCGTAGAGAAATGAATGAACCCGATTTTCTGCGGGAGTTGTGCCTGCCTGAAAGAGGAGTTCAGTTCGAACCATCCCATGCACAATCAAATCCCTGAGGCCATCCGTCTTGCTGTCGCCGGCGAGAGTCGTAAACCAGTTTGTGTGACTTCTGAGCATCTCCGCGTATTGAGTGTCAAATTCCGGTCGACTTCGGGTGAACCATTTCATCTGGTCTCTGAAACTGCGAAAAGGGACGTGATCGGAGGGATAGAGCTGACTCGTAAGATTCGCCAGACAGTCTGCAAGAATTCTGAGGTATAGAAGTACGCAATCCAGATGCAGAGGGATGTCGCGCAACGCCTGTTGGGTTGCGGCTAAACTTTCGACCGAGATTGTTGGACCCTTGAGATCGACAATTCGGCAGCGGGCCACGTCATACAACTCCGCAGTCCGAGCGAGCTTCCCGAACGTGTCTTCCAGCTTGCCCAGTGCAGTTACGAACTTCTCAATCTGACTGCGCGACCACGGTTGCAGTGTCGGATACTTGTTTCGCCCCGGAAACGCCTGGGCGATTTTCAAGGCGTCAAAAATGTTGCGAACTCCGAAGTGGAATTCACTCTTACCACCGTTTGCGGGAGTTGTCAGTCCGTGAAAGCGCGGCATACGGACAATCGTATCCGATTCGCTATTGCAAGAACTGTTGTCTATGTCAGTCATTCACCCGGCCGGCGCCTTCGTGAGAATGTGTACCAATCCACCAAGTGCGATTATCTATTTCCGAATTCGCCGTGCTAATCCCGGATAATGGCCCGTTCTCCGGCATCAGAATTTGTGCCTGGCCGCCTTTGGTTTCAGGTCGACTGACTGGCCATCAGCTGCGCGAGCTCTGGGAAAACCCGTCAGCTTTTCTGGAGTGATCATCCTGATGTGCGGGCGGTGCGCCGGACCACGGCAGCGAAAACAGGTGCCACCAGCAGACTTGGCGGTATCCGAAGTGATCTTGATCTATCCATTCAATGAAAATCGTGTGAGCGCAGGTCGAGGGCACGATGGGCGAGTTGCGAGAGGCGCGCGGCTTTGACGTGGATCACGCCGTCCTGATTTTGCAGCGTGCCTTCGACGAGCAGGAATTTGCCGCGGGTAACGGTGAGGCGGTTGCGCTCGTAAATATCGGGCGTGACGATGACGTTGGCAATGCCGGTCTCGTCTTCCATGGAGATGAAGATGAAGCCCTTGGCGGTGCCGGGGCGCTGGCGCGCGATGACGCATCCTGCGGCGCGTACCTGCTGGCCGTCGCGGCATAAACGAAGCTCGGCGGCAGAGAGGATGTTTGCGCGGCGCAGCTCGGCGCGGCGGTAAAACATGGGGTGTTTGCCGACGGTAAGGCCGGTGCCGGCGTAGTCCGCGACCAGCCGCTCGTCGACGTTCATCTGCACGAGCGGGAGGGCGCGCGAATCTTCACACAGCGATGCGGCGGCGTGGCGCAGCAGCGGCCCCTCGGGTTTGCCCGCGCGCTCGATCTGCCAGAGCGCATCGCGGCGATGGCGAATGCCTTCGAGCTGATTCAATGCGCCGATCTGCGCCAGGCGGGCCAGATGATTGCGGGTGAGCGAGGGAACGCGCTGAGCGAGAGCGTCGACGGAAGTGAACCGGCCGTCGCTCAGGCGCGCGGCGACGATCGCCTCGGCCTGCTGGCGCGCGAATCCTTTGGCATAACCGAGGCCAATGCGGAGCGAGAGCGAACCGTCCACTTCGTGCTCTATAGTGCAGGGCCAGTCAGACGACTGCACGTCGATGGGCTTGATGCGCAAACCGTGACGCTGTGCGTCTTTGACCAGCACCGCGGGCGAGTAGAAGCCCATGGGCTGATTGTTGAGGATGGCGCAGGTGAAGGCGGCCAGATAGTGGCCCTTGAAGTATGCCGAGGCGTAGGCGATGAGCGCGAAACTGGCGGCGTGTGACTCGGGGAATCCGTAGAGCGCGAACGAGCTGATGTGCTGCACGATCTTGTCCTGCGTTTGTACGTCGATGCCCTTGCGGGTCATGCCGGCGCGGAGCTTGCCTTCGAGATTCTTCATGCGCTCCCAGGAGCGGCGCATGCCGACGGCGCGGCGCAGTTCGTCGGCCTCGGCGCCGGTAAAGTCGGCGACGGTCATGGCGATGCGCAAAAGCTGCTCCTGAAAGAGCGGGACCCCGAGCGTGCGCTTGAGGACGGGCTCGAGCGAGGGGTGCGGATAGGTGACCGGCTCGCGCTTCTGGCGGCGACGCATGTAGGGATGCATCATCTGTCCGACGATGGGGCCGGGGCGAATGATGGCGACCTGAACAACAAGATCGTAGAAGCGCTCGGGATGGTTGCGCGGCAGCGAGGCCATCTGGGCTCGGCTTTCCACCTGAAACATGCCCACGGTGTCGGCCTGTTGCAGCGTGCGGTAGACTTGGCCGTCTTCAGGCAACTGCGCCAGATCGATGGGCACACCGTAGTGCGCGGGAATGAGCTCGATGCAGTCCTTGAGCACGGCCATCATGCCGAGGCCAAGCAGATCGACCTTTATGATGCCGAGATCGGCGCAGTCTTCCTTGTCCCACTGAACGACGGTGCGGCCGGGCATGGAGGCGCGCTCAAGCGGGACCACGTGGTTGAGCTGTCCCTGGCAGATGACCATGCCGCCGGAGTGCTGGCCGAGATGGCGCGGCAGATCCTGGATGCGCATGGAGAGCTCAAGATATTTGGCGATACGCGGATGGCGGATGTCGAAGCCTGCATGCTGAAAGGAGTGTGCCATGGTGTCAGTCGAGCCGCGCCACTCCCACTGGCTGACCAGACTCGAAAGGCGGCCGAGAGTGTCCTGATCGAAGCCGAGGGCCTTGCCGGTTTCGCGCGCCGCCGACTTGCCACGATAGGTGATGACGTTGGCGGTCATGGCGGCGCCGAGTTCGCCATAGCGCTGATAGACGTACTGAATGGCCTGCTCGCGCTTGTCTTCGGACGGAAGATCGAGGTCGATGTCGGGCCACTCGTTGCGGCTCTCGCTCAGGAAACGCTCGAAGAGCAATTCCATGCCGACTGGATCGATGGCCGTGATTTCCAGGCAATAGCAGACTGCGGAGTTGGCGGCCGAGCCACGGCCCTGCACCAGGATGTCGTGCTGTTTGCAGAAGCGGATGACGTCCCAGACGATGAGAAAGTAGCCGGCGAAGCCGAGCTTGGCGATGAGGGCGAGCTCGTGGTCGACCTGCTTTTTGGCGCGCTTGAGCAGGTTGGGATCGTTCTTGGGGCCGTAGCGGCGCTCAACGCCTTCGGCGACGCGTTTGGCGAGAAAGCTGTCCATGGTGTCGCCGTCGGGGACTGGGTAGCGGGGAAACTCGTAGCCGAGATCGTCGAGCTGGAAGCCGAGGCGCGAAGACAACGCAACGGTGTTTTCGACCGCGCCGGGAATGTCACGAAAGAGCGTGGCCATTTCGCGCGCCACCTTGAGATGGCGATGGTTGTTGACGGTGAGCAGACGGCCGGCCTGGTCAAGTTCGACGTGGTTGCGAATGGCAGTGAAGAGATCGAGGATCTCACGGTCGTAGGCAGTCGCGTAGCGGACGCCGTTGGTGGCGACGACGGGCAGGCGGAGTGAACGCGCGATGCGGAGAGCGGCCTGGTTGCGGCCCTCTTCTTCGCGTTCGCGATGCCGTTGCAGTTCAACGTAGACATTCTCGCGGCCGAAGATGCGGGTAAGCTGTTCGACGGCTTTGCGGCCTGCTTCTTCGCCGCCGCGCGTGAGGGCGGCAGCCAACGGGCCTTCGTCGCCACCGGTCAGGCAGATGAGGCCAGATGCGTACTGCCTCAGATCGTCGAAGCTGGCAGAGCCCTCGCCCTTATTAGTCTCGCGCATCTTGAATTGCGTGATGAGCTGGCAGAGATTCTGGTAGCCGGTGCGCGACTCGCAAAGCAGCGGGATGCGCGCGGGCTCAGCTATGCACTGGTTGGGCCGCCATGCGGGCGGCGCCAGACGCCGCCCGAAAGAGGAGACAGCGATCTCCGCTCCGATGTGCGCGCGTAGGCTATTGCGTTTGGCGGCAGTGTGGAAGCGGGCAGCGCCGTAGACGCCATTGCGGTCGAGCAATGCCATCGCTGGCATGTCCAGCTCCGCGGCGCGCTCGATCAGGCTCTCCGGCTGCGAGGCAGCTTCAAGAAAGCTGAAGGCGCTGGCTGCATGGAGTTCGATGTAGTCAGTCATAGAGCGCCGCCATCTGCCACTCGTTGCGAAACAGGTCTCGGACCAAACAGCAGCAGAGCGTGGCCCCGTCGTGTGCACGCAGAACGAGATCCCACTGTTCGCAACCCCAGAGCGTCGGGCTCCACCACTCGCCATCGGCTTGCCATGGGCCGTAGGCGCGCTCGATGGCATAGCGGCGTTGACGGAAGACGAGCGCGGCGGGGCGCGCATTCTCGAGCGTAACGAAGACCGCCTCCGGCGGCCGTAGCCGGCGCAGGGCAGGGCGGACGGGCGCGGACGGAAGTTCGGAAGGGCGCACAGAGGGGACGGTGAAAGGCACGATGCGAAACGCGCCGGGGGCATGCGAGTCGAGCAGTTGCGGACGACCGGCATTTTCTTCGCCCACGATAGCGCAGATGCGGGCTAGCGTCACATCGAGCCGCGCAGGCTCCGGCAGTTGCGGCGAGAAGAGGCCGAGCTGCACTTTGCTGGTGCTGCCCGGTTCGGCCGTGAGTACGACGGCAAGAATCGGAGCCGACGGAGGATGCGCTTCGAGATCGAGATGCCGCAGCTTGAGCCACAGTTGGCGATCAGTACTGGGAAGTGCGGGGCGAACGGTGCGTGTGTGTGTGGCGCCGCCTTCGAGCGACAGCGTAACCCTGACGGAAGCCAGCGCGAAGACACGCGCGGCGGCTCGCATGATGAGCTGCTCCAGCATCAGGTTGGCGACGAAGAGCAGGGCGTCGAGCGCCTCGACAGGCGAATCGAGATCGATCCGCTCTTCGAGAGAGAAGTCCGGCTCGAGCGGCGTGAAGAGATGAGTCCGTTCACCGCGTGCAAGTTGGTGCAGGCGCTTACCTGCCTGGCCCATGCGGGCAATGAGCTCGACTTCAGGCAGCGCGGCCAGCATGCCCAACGTGCCGATTCCCCACAGAGAAAATGTCTCAGCCTGCACCGGAGTGAGGTCGAGGATCATGAGCCGTAGCGGCGCCAGGGCCTGCGCTTCTTCGCCTACGGGCACGACCCGGATCTGTTCGTGCATGGACAGTCCCTTCGCCAGCGCCACGGCCGTATGAAAGTTACTGCTCACAGCGATTGAGGCAACGATGCCCAGGGCGCAAACACGCGACAGAAGGTTGGCGGCCAGCGATTCCGGAGGGCCGAAGAGCTTGCCGGTTCCCGCAATGTCAATCACCAGGAGAAGCTCCACGCCAGCGCTCCGGTCTTCCACGCGCGGAGAGAAGCAGCTTGCGCACTCGATCAGTGCTGCGCGTGCAGCAGCCTCCTCTGCAAGCGAACGTTTGAAGATAGCGACGCTCGGAAAGGTATCGACTTCCACTTGCGTCATGCCGCGCTCGATGCCGAGTGCACGCGCCTTTCTATTCAAGGAACAGACTTGCTCGAGCGGCGGTTCGCCTTCCATCACCACGCAGGACTGATCGCTCGCCTGAGGCCGCAGGCGTAACAACGCCTGTGCTGGAAACTCTGGCGCTCGCAGGCAGGCATAGAGTTCGGGTGCGGGGCTCATCGCGCACCTGCCCAGATGGATTGGCTTTGCCAGCTCGCGCTGGTTGCCCGTTGCGGCGGCTTACGCAGGGGAATGACGTTCGTGGCGCTCTCGGTGAAGCGCCGCCGCTCCACCTCCACACGATGCTCCATGCCCGTGAAGACAGTCTCTTCGTCGCTGCGCGGCCTGCCCGGCGCGAGGCGCAGCAACAGTTCGCTACTGCTTTTGGCGCAGGCGTGCTGGCTGAGGAGCAGCAGTGTGGCCTGCGTTCGCTCGGCAGCGGCCCGGTAGCGGAACCAGGTTGCAAGCGGTATCCGCGAGGCAAATACCGGCGCAGTGCTGCCCAAGTCGAGTACGATGGCGCTGAATCCGCCGGCCTGCAGCACGAGATCTGTTACGCGCAGAGCCTGCTCGATGCGGGCCCAGGGCTTGGTTGGTCGCGTGCGCGGGCTCGGCCTTGGCGCCGGCGTCAGCGCAACAGGATCGAAAAATTCCCGTTCCCGCTTCACTCTCGGCTGCGCTTCGGCACAGCGTGGCGCGATCGCTTCCGGCCGCAGCAAACCGCCAACCGCTGAGGCGAGGCCTTTCACCTCGCCGCGCGGATGCCCGCCGCATCCGCCGCCATGCAGGCCTTTCATCGCGGGTCGCGGAACCAGATACTTCTCCGGCAATGCAAACCGGTATGCGTCCGGGGCAATCGGCTTTGGAGAGACGACGCCGCATCGCACCCACAGCACGCGGTCGAGATCGACCCCTGCTGCCGCTGCCGACTCGGGATCAAAACTATCGGAGGCGTCGACCCAGGCGGCCACCTTCCCCTCGCGCGTGATGCGGGCCAGAAATGAGAGCGTCAGCGAGGTTCTGCCGCTCGACTCCGGTCCGGCCAGCTCGGTAATGGCGCCGATGGGAAAACCGCCTTCGAGCAGCGCATCGACAGTCGCAACGCCCGTGGGCGCAGCGGGCCGGAGGCCGCGCGGCATCGGCGTGAGAGCCGAAGGAATGCGATGGGCGAGCGCCGCTTCGATCTGGAGCCGGATTGCGGAGGCGGAAGGCATGGCAGTTATGTTCGCCTTATATTCGCTTTTCCTGGAGGCTCCTGCAAGCCCCGTTTGCACATGTTTAAGTGCAAATTGCCAGCAACTCCATGAAAAGCAGCCGCTTATTTTCTTGTATCGGTAGACTGGGTCTATGTGTGGCCGATACGGACGCCGGGCAGACAAACAGCGGATCGCGGAGTGGTTTCGCACCCGCAACACCGACGTGTTCAGCGAGGAGTACTACGAGATCAACGACATTGCCTTCACGCCCTCGTACAACATTGCGCCGGAGAGCACGCAGCCTGTCGTCCGGCTCGACTACGACACAGGCGATCGCGTGCTGACACTGATGAAGTGGGGGCTGGTGCCGTACTGGATACTGTTGGCGAATTCAATCCGCCTTCTGCTCTATCGTGTGTACGTCCTTTGCCTCTCGACTCTCTGTTCTCAAAACAGGTCAGGCCGTTTATGGAATCCTGTTGAAGATAAGTGAATCTAAGTAATTGTTGATTCA
>NZ_DATKQC010000427.1:0-23174 GCF_035532915.1 Edaphobacter sp. | reverse complement strand
ATATGCAACCACATTCAACCGGACGACTACTCGAAAAACTGAATCACATCGTCTCGTTGATTTGCGATCTTCTTTGCATGAGCGTCCTGTAATTCACGCTGAATATACTCGGCATCGAAAGGTGCATAGACAAACCGGGCGGCCTGTCGGACAAGAAACCGGTTGAGTTTTTCTACCTGATTACTTGGTAGCTGCACCTCAGCCGGACCGGATGAATATGTTCCAGCTAGGCAATATTCTCGACTAAGCGGAAAACGCATTTCGAATGATCGAAAGCCTCGTGGCAAGAGCGGCATGGTCGCGGGGTCATGAACTGCCACCGGGCAGTCAGAAGTTACGAAAAATGCATCATTTGCGTGGAGCAGTAATAGGCGCATATTCATAAATCGCTGCTGGAACAACATCATCATTTCAGCCATCATTCGTAACGACCAGCCTCTATTAGTCTGCACCGCGCGGACTTTTCCGCCGCTCAGCTTCCGTATGGACTCCTCTGGGTCCATTCGTTTTCCCGTTGTTTTCTCCATTTCAGCGCAAAATTCGGCGTGGCGCACGGGGTCGTTCACGAGATCACGCATCTGTTGAACGGACTGATCGATGGCGGCTTGGTCGATGTGCTTCTTTCCTGTTGGCGTTCTAACCAGCGACATCGCCACGTAGCCTGTGAGCGTGAGCCGGTCCCGTAGCGTTCTCGGCAACACACCGGCCTGTGCCGCCTTCACGACATCGCCTGATGCCGACTCGAGATCAGCAAGAAACCTCTCACCGAGAAAACTACGTTCTCCGGACTCATCCTCATGGCAGTAGAAATAGTTTTCGACCGCACATTCCTTTGGAACCTGGCGGCGAGGAGCATGGTTTGCCGAATGGACCCACAGAACGGCCGAGCCGGTCTTTTCGTGTGTAACAGGATCGCAGAAGGCTTCGAGGTATTTTTGCTGAACGAAGTGCTGCGCCTTTGGTTTGTCTCCCGGCATAGAGTTAGCTTACTGCTACAGCTACCGAAGTCTCGAAAAAGTAGCCATTCAAGCTCTTAAAATCGGCTGCCCGTACTGCGTTTTCGTTATCTCCAGCCCCTCAATGGCGTTGCCAATAGCTGATCTATGCATCTCGTGGGCAGATCACTACCGAAAAGTCGGAATATCGTCAGCTTTAGAGTTCTATATCTTCTCCACCCTACCCATGAAACTCCTGCACCGGATCAGCACTCCGCAACCAGGCCGTATAGATCATGTCGCGCAACTCAATCGCTCCCGCCGCCAGCCGCTCCTCGGTAAACGCCTTCCCCTCCGGAGTTCCCGCGCCGTCAAACCCGCCCGCCTTATCGATCTGATACGTCTTCTCCACCAGCGAGTTCGTATGCCGCAGATAGATCATGTAGTCGTCCCACTCATCCCCCAGCGCCTTGGTCTGCGCAGCCGCGATCAGCGGAGCCACATCGCCCGGCTTCACATTCGCCGACACAAACGTGCTCTCGAACTTCGAATGAATATGGTGCTCCGTCGTATACCCATTCGGATTCGGTCCGGTCCAGCCGTTGTACTGAATCGTCGTATGCAGCGGCATCGACCCGTCCCCGACATAGTGCCCCAGCCAAGCCGCATAGAAGACAATCGCCAGCTCAGCCGGTTTCGTATCTTCATTTTTAGCAACGAGTTCCCGATACTCCCTGAATCCAACCTTGAGCCTCTGGTAGACCTCTTCCACCTGCCAAGGCTGCATCCCCACCTTCTCCGGCGTCAACGGTAGATTCGGATGCTCTCGCTGCAGCTTGGCCAGATCGCGGATAAAGTCATAGCGCCGCCTCGGCAGCGTCCCGATCATGTCGGCCCGTTCGAGATCGATGAAGTGGTCGGGAGCCTGCACCGCATCCAACTCGCTCTCGGCACGGTTCCGCCACCGGTCCGGCTCCGGCCCCAGGTAGCTCATCGCATCGAGCGCCCCACCATCCCGCAGAAACGCCGGAACATCGTGCGGCAGGTTCGCCGCCGCCAGCCGATTAATCATCGAGTGCCCGTCAGCCCCCCACCCAAACGAAGGCTGCACCGTCACCAAAGGAACCATCGCCGCAGCCACAAACACCCGAGCCCAACCACCAAACTTAAACATGCCCGCAGTATATCCGGGCATCAAGAAAGGGGCATCAAACCACCACCCCAGCCCCCTCCACCGCCGCACTCCCAAACACCCGCCGATACCGTGCAATCTCCTCGGCAGGCCCGGTCGACTTATGCGAGTTATCGCTCAACTTCACCGCCGGCTTCCCTTCCACCGTCATCAGCTTGCAGACCAGACTGATGGGCTCCAGCGTATCCTCCCCCCGCGGATGGCACCCGCGAAAATCATTCGTCAACAAAGTCCCCCAGCCAGCACTGAACCGAATCCGCCCACGAAAATATCCATCCAACCGAACAATGTCCTCCGCATCCAGAGCATCCGAAGCAATCAGCCTCTTCGCCCGAGCATCCCTGCCCCGCCGCATCAGCCACGCAATATATTCGTCCCCGGCCGCCATCGGATCTTTGCTGTCCACCCTCTGCCCCGTCCAGTCCGCCACCCAATCGGGAGCGCCCTCTAAAAACTGCGTCGTCCCAAACGTATCCGGCAGCATCACCAGCAGCGCGCCGCCATAACTCTGCTGCCAAAGCTCCAGCACTTTGTACTGCGAAGCCCGCAGTTCCTCATCGGTCACCGCCATCGCAGCCAGAGCCATCGGTAACTCATGCGCATTCGTCCCTATGGCCTCAAGATCGTGCTTGTAGGCCAGCGCCGTATTCGAAGTACCCTTCAGCCGCGTCCCCAAACCCGCGCCCAGCGCCTGCACCGCATACTCCTGCCACAAAAAACTATGCCGCCGCCGCGTGCCAAAGTCCGACAACTCCAGGTCGTCCACCCCACGCAGCAGTTCAATTTTGTCCCACAGCCGCGTCTTCGCCCGAGCATATAAAACATCCAACTCCAGTTCGCTCAACTCCGCCAGCGCCGACCGCGTCTTCAACTCGCTCACGATCGCCAGCGCATAGATCTCCCACATCGTCACCTCGGTCCAAAGCCCGCTGAACCGAAGCACTAGCTGCCCCTCGTGCTCCATCACCTCGTAGTCGCTCAGCCTGAAGTCCCGCTCCAGCCACTCCAGAAACTTCGGCTCAAAGATGCTCCGCGTGCCGTAGAAGGTATTACCGGCCAGCCAGACCATCTCGCTCCTGCGAAACCGCAGCCCGCGCACGTGCTCCATCTGTTCGATCAGCGCCGCCGCCTCCACGCGCTCGGCCAGCTTCACCGAAACCGTCCGGTTTACCACCTCGCTGGTCACGTGTACCTGGGGAAAATTCTTCCAGATGAACTGCAGCATCAGCAGCTTATAAAAGTCCGTATCCAGCAGCGACCGCACAATCGGGTCCAGCTTCCAGTTATGGTTATGCGCCCGCTCGGCAAAATTAACATCCATACCACCAGTCTCGCCTCCGCCTCGGCAAGACGCAAACTCTAATTTCACTCCCACAGTCAGCAAGGAATGAGCCATCAATTTACGAGCTGTCATTCTGAGCGAAGCGAAGAACCCCCGCATTCTGCCCGCAGCCCCAATCCCCTCCCAGGAAAAGCCCTTCACCACCAACCAGAAATTAACACCGCAAACCCGGCCCCCGGCACCACAGCTTGGTATCCTAATAACTGCCATGCCAACGAAAAAAGAACTTCTCGCCCGCCCTATTCAGCACATCGACATCAAGCAGCACAACGTCGTAGCCCTCGTCGACGCCATGCAGTCGATGGCCTACAGCTCGCGTGACACCGCCCGCGCCGCCACCATCTACGACATGATGCTCCGCGACACCGATTGCGGCGTCGTCCTCTGCCTCGCCGGTTCGCTCATCTCCGCCGGTCTGCAGAAGGTCATCATCGATCTCGTCCGCAACAACATGGTCGATGCTATCGTCTCCACCGGGGCCAACATCGTCGATCAGGACTTCTTCGAGGCCCTCGGCTTCAACCACTACATCGCCGGGGACGAGTACAAGTACGGCGCAGGCGACGCCGATCTCCGCGAGATGGCCATCGACCGCATCTACGACACCTTCATCGACGAAGACGAGCTGCGCATCTGCGACGAGACCATCCACCAGATCACCAACTCGCTCGAACACCGCCCCTACAGCTCGCGCGAATTCATCCGCGAGATGGGCGCCTACCTCGTGAAGAACGGCAAGACCCCGAAGGACGGCGGACGCGACTCCATCGTCCTCGCCGCCTACGAGAAGAACGTGCCCATCTTCTGCCCCGCCTTCTCCGACTGCTCCGCCGGTTTCGGCCTCGTCGCCCACCAGCACGCGCGCCAGGGCAAGCCCATGGTCTCGCTCGACAGCGCCAAGGACTTCTACGAGCTGACCCAGCTCAAGATCGCCAATCCGACCACAGGATTGCTGATGATCGGCGGCGGCGTTCCCAAGAACTTCGCCCAGGACATCGTCGTCGCGGCCGACGTGCTTGGCGTGGAAGCATCGATGCACAAGTATGCGATCCAGATCACAGTGGCGGATGCCCGCGACGGCGCTCTGTCGGGCAGCACCCTTAAGGAAGCCAGCAGCTGGGGCAAAGTCGACCTGACCTACGAGCAGATGGTCTTCTCCGAAGCCACCATGGCCCTGCCGCTGATCGCGGGTTACGCCTTCCACAAGAACGCGCAGGCCGCTCGCAAAGGCAAGCAATGGGCCACCGTGCTAGCTCAAGTCCCGGTAGGCGCATAACTTATCTCTCAACTCGTTGAAAATGGCGTCCTTCAAAAGGACGTCATTTTTTGATGTCAATCAAGATTCCTTGCATCCAACAGTCATTGCCCATGCGTTACTATTACGCTGCTGGAAGAGTTACCCTGTAGTTATCGGCCAAAATGCATACGCTTCTCATTGTCGGCTATCTTCTGCTCCTTGGTATCGTTGGGCTGCTCCTGTTCTTTCTTCTACGCTCGCGGCGCAGCCTCCGGGACGTCTCCACGCAACTGACTCAGGCGCGTGAGCAGCAGCATCAACACAATCAACAACTCACCGAACGCTCGCAACTGGACACCCTCAAGGACGAGTTCATCTCGACCGTCTCGCACGAGCTGCGCACCCCGCTCACCAGCATTCGCGGCGCGCTCGGCCTGCTTTCGTCGGGGGTCATCGGCGACGTCGATGCCAAGGCGCAGAACCTGCTTCGCATCGCCGTCACCAATACTGATCGGCTGATCCGGCTGATTAACGACATCCTCGATATCGAGCGCATGGAATCCGGCCGCGCCCCCCTGCAGGTCCGCCGCTGCTCCATGCGCGAGCTCTGCAAGCAGGCCATTGAGACCATGAAGCCCATGGCCGACTCCAACACGGTTCACCTGGAGATGATCCCTGCGACCAGCGGGCCGAATGGTCATGCGGAAGGCCTCTTCTTCGACGGAGACTCCGACCGCATCCTCCAGGTCCTGACCAACCTTCTTTCGAACGCGATCAAGTTTTCTCCCACAGCCTCGACCATCCGCGTCCACACGGAAGCAACCTCCGACTCCATCCTGCTCAAGATCTCCGACGAAGGCCGCGGCATTCCCAGCGAGAAGCTCGACAGTATCTTCGACCGCTTCCAGCAGGTCGAGCCCTCGGACGCCCGCCAGAAAGGCGGCACAGGCCTTGGACTCTCCATCTGCCGCAGCATCGTCCAGCAGCACAGCGGCTCGATCTGGGCACAGCGCAACCTCGGACCGGGAACGACCTTCTACGTCATGCTTCCGCGGGTCACGCGGGCGAGCGATATTACGCACCACCCTGCCTCGACACCGGTCGCCGCCAACAACGGTTCCATCCTTATCTGCGACGACGATCCCGGCATCCGCACCATCGTCTCGGAGCACCTTCAACGCCAGGGCTACACCGTCATCGAAGCCAACTCGGGACAGCAGGCGCTCGCGCTCGCTGCCGAAAACCAGGTTGAAGCGATCCTGCTCGATCTCTACATGCCCGGCCTGAGCGGCTGGGAGACGCTTCAGCACCTGCGCAACACGCCAGCGACGGCCCACATTCCCGTGGTCGTGCTCAGCGTGCTCTCTCCCACCCTTCGTCCGCAGTTTACCGGCGATGCGCAGGGATGGGTGCAGAAGCCTTTCAACGAGAAACTGCTCTTCGCCGAGCTGGGCCGCGTTCTGCACCATGGCGACGGCCCGGCCAACGTTCTTCTGGTCGAAGACGACTGCGACCTTGCCAACGTGGTTCTTGCCAGCTTCCAGAATGCAGCCATCCACATCGACCATGCGGCGACTCGCCAGCAGGCGATCGATCAGTGTATCGACTTTCCTCCCGACCTTCTAATCCTTGACCTCACACTTCCAGACGGCGACGGCTTCAGCCTGGTGGACTGGCTGCGGCAACAGCCGAAGCTGCGGTCTCTTCCGCTGGTCGTCTACTCCGGGCGCGAGGTCTCCGACGGCGAGATGGCGAAGCTGCGACTGGGGCCGACCGAGTTTCTGACCAAGGCACGAATTCAGCCGCAGGAGGTAGAAGAACTGGTGATCTCAATGGTGCAGCGTCTCCGCTCCCGATTCAACGACATGGCTCCCGTCGGCAAAGAGTAGTCGAACCTCCGCGAAAATCCTCAGGCATCCCATTCTCCAGCAGAGCATGAGAGAATAGGCACGCTTATGAAACGCGTTCTAATCATTGACGATGAAGAGGATATTCGCGAAGTCGCCGCACTCGCTCTTGAAGCCACGGCAGGCTGGACGATCTTTACCGCCGGTTCCGGCGCCGAAGGAATTGCGACAGCCACGAGAGAACAGCCGGATGCGATCCTGATGGACGTGATGATGCCCGGAGTTGATGGCCCGACTACCTTTCGGACCATGCAGCAAAACCCTCTTGTCGCCCACATCCCCGTCCTTCTGCTCACGGCGAAGGTTCAGGGAGTCGACCAGCGCCGCTTCGCCAGCCTTGGAGTGGCCGCCGTGCTCTTCAAGCCCTTCGATCCCATGACCCTGGCGAGCCAGATCTCCGAAGCCCTGGGATGGAAAGAAGAACCATCAGCCTGATCGTGTTCCCCCACTCCGCTCATGACTCCGAACGATGAATCGAAGATCGATGCCTTGCTCGCAGACCTTTGGGAACGCGGTCTTCCGTTGCTTCGCGAACGGCTCAATCTCCTGGATCGCGCGGCAGCCGCAGCGGATACGGGAGATCTTAGCGAAGGCCTCCGCGTCGAGGCAGCTGGAATCGCGCACAAGTTCGCCGGCTCCCTGGGCATGTTGGGCTACGACCGCGGCACCGAGATCGCCCGTCGGATCGAGCAGATACTTTCCGCCTCTCCGGCTGTTTCAAGCCGACTCGGCGAGTTAGTGCGCGAGTTACGCGAGACGCTGCGGATCCACTAGGTTTGTTGCAGATAATTCAGGCTGGCAGTCCAAAGACCTTTTTATTGCACAAAAAAGAGCCCGGCTGATTGCCGGGCCCCTCTCTATTTATTTATAACTGCGGAGCATTGTTGCCCGCAGGAGTTGAACCCGGTGTAGATGGCTGTTTCGAGTAGCGCACTGCCCCGCCCTTCTCGTACTTCTCCATCAGGCTGCCCATGTAGACGCGGAAGATCTCGTCCTGCCGCTCTCCCAGCAACTGGGCCCGCGTCTTGTCGAAGTTCTTCGCGATGTCGTCTGCAGTCGGTTCCTGCTTGTCGAGTACGGTGAGCACGACGCCTACCCTGCCAGCGTTGATCGGGCCGGAGATTGCTCCCTTGGCAAGCGAGAAGGCGACTGCGCCGGGACCGCTCATCGCGCCCAGATCAGGCACCTGGCCGTCCTTGCTGACAAAGTCGCTGGTCTTCACCGGGATGTTCATCTCTGCGGCTGCCTTCTTCAGATCGTTCAGAACCTTTGCGCGATCGTCCAGCTTGTTGAGTTGCGTGGCCAGCAACTGGGGCAACTGCTGTTCCCGGAAGTCATCAAGAATATGCGACTTGTAGGTTGCGAAGTCGGGAGCGTGGGCTGCCTTCACATCTTCCACCTGGAAGATTGCAAAGCCGTTGCCGGTCGCAACCGCCGCCGGAGCCGCACCCTTGGCGGCCGAAAAGGCCTGAGCCAGCAACGCGGTGCCATCGGAGAGGCCGGGCACAACGCCGTCCTTCGCGATGTAATCGGTCGTGACCACATGCAGGCCCTTGGCGGCAGCAGCCTTATCCAGGCCGTTCGCCTTTGCGTCAGCCGACAATTGCGCTGCGAAGGTCTGCTCAGCCGCGCCGGCCTTCTGCTGCTCGAGCACGGGAACGATCTCCGGCTTTACCTCTGCGAGGGGGCGCTCATGGGCGGTCTTCTTATCTTCGACCTGCAGGATGTGATAGCCGAACTGCGTCTTGATGACATCGGAGGTTTGTCCGGGAGCCAGCGAGAACGCCGTCTTGTCGAACTCGGGAACGGTCTTGCCACGGTCGAGCCAGCCCAGTTCGCCGCCCTGGTCCTTGCTGCCGGGGTCGTCGGAGTTTTTCTTGGCGAGATCGGCGAAGTTGCCGCCGCTCTTGATCTGCTTGAGCAGGTCGTCCGCCTTCGCCTTGGCTGCGGCATCTGTCTTGGCATCGGCACCCTGTGCGACGGCAATCAGAATGTGCCGAACCTTGACCTGGTCCTGCACCTTGTACTCGTCCTGGTGCTGGTTGTAATAGGCCTGAACCTCGGCATCGGAGATCTGCGGCTTGCCGCCGGGCAGGTTCGATGCGTCAAAGGCAACGTACTCGATCTTGCGCGTCTCGGGAACCGCGGTAGCGTAGCGCGCCTGGTTCGACTTGAAGAACGCTTGCAGCTCTGCGTCGCTCGGGTTGATGGTCTTGCCGAGATCGTCGCTCGAGATCACCGCGTAATCGAACTTGACCTTGGTTCCCTGCACCTGGTAAGCCTCGCGAACGGCGGCGTCGGATACCGTTACACCACCGGTAATCAGGGCCTGCAGACGGGTGAGCTCCATGTCGCTCTTCACCTTGGCCTCGAAGTCGCTGCGGCTGGTCTCGAAGTTGCTCTGCACGAAGTTCATGTAGCCGTCGTCGCCAATGTACTGCCCGTTCGGGAAGAGGTACTGGGCGAAAGGCCCGGTCCGCAACTCGTTACGGAGATCTTCATCGCTGACCTGAAGCTTCATGTTGTCGGCTTCGCGCTTGAGGATGGCGCGCTGCACCAGCACCTGGCCGGCGCGCTGCGTCATGTACGGCATCAGGAAATCGGGGAGATGCTGCTGCTGCAACTGCCGCTGCGCCAGTTGGTCGACATCCGTCTCCTTGATGGGGACGCTTTCGCCTACGAATCTGCCAAGGACCCCAGGGCCGCGAACCGTCGCATAGGTGCCGTTCGGTCCGGCGCTGTCAGTATTGTCGAAGATGCCCGGAACCAGGGTGATGACCATGGTGACGCAAGCCACGGTAATAATGACGGCAAAGATAATCTTGATGAGGCGGTTGTCCTGCTGCAGAATGCGAATCATGCTGGATGAAAGACCTTCACTTCGCGCGTCCCCGCCCTTCTTTTGGAAAGACGACCGCGTGCCCGGGATTTTGCGTGGCATAGTGAAACGTCGGTCGACGCCACCGTGCCATTTGCAGGGCAAGCTACAAGTATAAATCAGCCGGGGTCGGAGTTCGTCGGAGGGCCATCGGGATATTTTTTGAACCCTATCTATATATAGATATATAGAGCTGCGAGATATATGGGGTGATCTGCTGCCATTCAGAGCCATCGACAAATCCGGCTAACTCCCATTTTCCTGGTTATGATTTGACAGCAACAAACACACTCTCTAAAGTCCTCTTACGGTAACGTACACGCTAGGTAGCCAATTCCATTCTTATTGATTCGTCGGACTCTGGCGTTGAAGCTGATGCAGGACGAACTTTTGCCGCAAGGAAATCACATGATGCACGATGGAATCGACGAGAGGAAGAGGCAGGAAGAGGTTTTGCCTGACTCAAAGCTGGAACTGCCCGAGGCTCCCGCCTCGGAGCGGGGCGCGGTCAAGGCGTGGGAGCAGCCCGTGACCATGCTCACCTATCACCCGGCCGCGCCCGATCCCAATCCGCTCTTTCTCGAGAAGCGGGTGTACCAGGGCAGCAGTGGACGCATCTATCCCCTGCCGGTGACGGACTGCATCGAGACGGAGGCGCGGCCTCGCGACTGGCGCGCTGCGCACATCGAGAACGAGTTCCTGCGCGTGATGGTTTTGCCTGAACTGGGGGGAAGGATTCACGTCGGCCTCGACAAGCGTAACGGATACGATTTTTTCTACAGGCAAAATGTGATCAAGCCGGCGCTCGTTGGACTGGCCGGGCCGTGGGCATCGGGCGGCGTCGAATTCAACTGGCCGCAGCACCACCGGCCTGCAACTTACATGCCGGTTGAGATCGCTATTGAACGCGAACCGGATGGCGCGGTGACGATCTGGTGCAGCGATCACGATCCGATGGAGCGGATGAAGGGCATGCATGGGATCTGCCTGCGCCCCGGCAAGGCTGTGCTGGAACTCAAGGTTCGGCTGTACAACCGCACGCTGCAGACGCAGACCTTTCTGTGGTGGGCCAATGTTGCCACCCACGTTCATGAGCGATACCAATCATTTTTTCCGCACGATGTTCGCTTTGCTGCCGACCACGCCAAGCGCGCCATCACCGAATATCCGCTCTGCCAGGGCGTCTACTACGGCGTGAACTATGGCGAGCGGGCGCGATGCGGTGTTCCTGCGGAGGAGAAGCCTGCCAACTTCGTTCCCGATGGCTCCTATGCTCCGAACGACCTTGGCTGGTATGCGAATATTCCCGTTCCCACGAGCTACATGATTGTGGGATCGAAGGGCGATTTTTCCGGCGGGTACGATCACAAGCGCGGCGCGGGCACGGTGGCCTACGCCAATCATCACATTGCCCCCGGCAAGAAGCAGTGGACGTGGGGCAACCAGGAATTCGGTTACGCTTGGGACCGTAGCCTCACGGATAGCGATGGCCCTTATGTAGAGCTGATGTCCGGTGTCTACACCGACAACCAGCCGGACTTCTCATTTCTCGCACCAGGGGAGACCAAGACGTTCAGCCAGTTCTGGTATCCGATCGGAGCCATCGGCGTTCCCGATACCGCGAACCTTGACGCGGCGCTTCGTTTCGAACGAACCGGCTCGTTGGTTCACGTTCATCTACAGGCTACGCGGGCACTCCCAGGCAGCGCTGTTCGGCTGCGTCTTAAGGGCAAAGAGATAGGGCTTTGGCAGGGCGATCTCGACCCACTGGCACGATTGCACTACAGCGTGGACATAAAGAGCGCCGAAGAGGATTTGGAAGTCACGCTGGAGCAGGGTGATGAAATTCTTCTGCGTTATGCTCCGGCAGAGATCGCTCCGATCCCTGAGCCCGCAGTGGCGACAGAGCCAGCACTGCCAGGGGATGTCGCATCGAGCGATGAACTTTTTCTTAATGGCTTGCATCTGGAACAGTATCGGCATCCAACCCGTTCTCCTGAAGATTACTGGCGCGAAGCGCTACGGCGGGATGCGGGCGATAGTCGATGCAATCATGCGCTGGGTCGCTGGCATCTGCGACGCGGCGAGTTCAGTAAGGCCGAAGAGTTTTTGCGCGCCGCGATTGCGCGGCTCACAATCCGCAATCCGAACCCATACGATGGCGAGCCTCACTACAATCTGGGGCTCGCGTTGCTCTATCAAGAGCGCATCGCAGAGGCATACGACGCCTTCTATAAGAGCACATGGAACGCGGCCTGGCGCGGGCCTGCCTATCATCGTCTCGCCGAGATCGATTGCAGTCGCCGCGATTGGAGAACTGCGCTCGATCACCTCGACCGTTCTCTGCGTGCCGAAGCGGATAACCTGAATGCACGCAATTTGAAGTCAGTCGTGCTGCGCAAACTTGGCCGCGACGATGACGCAATTGCACTGCTCAAGGCAACGCACGCTTTAGATCCCCTCGACATCTTCAATCAATGGTTGATGCACGATGCACTTCCGCCGCAGAACCAGCAAAGGCTCGATCTTGGCTTCGATCTGCTTCGCGCCGGTCTGCTCGACGATGCACAGCGTGTCCTGTCTTCCGCACCGTCTCCCAAAGACGATGGCGCCGCTTCCCTTCTGCTCTATGCGCTGGCCGAAGTGCTGCATCGTTTGGGCCGCGTCGCCGAGAGCGCCGAGACCTGTCAGCGTGCGTCGCAAGCTGATCCAGCGTACGTCTTTCCCAGCCGACTTGAAGAGATGGTGCTTTTGCAGAAGGCCATCGACAGAAATCCCAATGACGCCCGCGCACCTTACTATCTGGCGAATTTTCTTTATGATCGCCGTCGTCACGAAGAGGCCATCGCCCTATGGGAGCGCGCAACGAAGTTGGATTCGGCCTTTCCTACCGCATGGCGCAATCTCGGCTTCGGTTATTACAACGTATTGCATGATTCCGCGCGTGCACTCGAGGCCTTTGAACACTCACGCAGTCTCGCACCTCAAGATGCGCGCATTCTGTACGAACAGGACCAGCTTTTAAAGCGGACTGGCGAGTCTGTCGAACGTAGACTCGCGAAGCTCGAGGCCGAACCTGAACTGGTCGGGCGTCGCGATAATCTCTCGGTCGAGTTTGCCACGCTTTACAACGATACCGGTGCTCCCGAAAAGGCATTGAAGGTCCTGCATTCGCGATATTTTCAGCCATGGGAGGGCGGCGAAGGCCTTGTGCTCTCAGAGTATGTCCGGGCCAATCTTCTACTTGCGGTTCGCTGCCTGCAAGCAAAAGAGACAGATCAGGCGCTTGAGTATCTGCATGCCGCGGGAAGTCCTCCGCCCAATCTTAATGAGGCGCGACATCTGCTGATGAACATGAGCCGCATCGATTACTGGCTCGGCATGGCTTATGCGGATCTGAACGATACCGTCCGGGCCACTGCGCACTGGCAACGCGCTGCACGCGCCCAGGGAGACTTCCAGCAGATGCGGGTGCAGGCCGTTTCGGACACGACATACTGGAGCGCGATGGCGCTTCGCCGCCTTGACCGGGAGGATGAAGCGAAGACATTGTTCCAACGCATCCTCGACCACGCATGCGCGCTCGAACAGCAGACGCCCACTATCGATTACTTCGCTACATCGCTCCCCGCGACGCTGCTCTTCGATGAGGATCTCTCGAAGCGCCAGGGTATGACGGCGCACTTTCTGAAGGCACAGGCCCTGCTCGGGATGGGAGACGAGCAGACGGGACTCGATCTTCTTTCGCAGGTCCATGCGATGAACAACAGCCACTCGGGCGTGATCGACCTGCTCAAGAGTTATGGAAGGTAATCGCAATGCATGGACCTATTCTCGCGGACGCATCGCTTTCTACGAGCAGCAAAGCCGAAGCAACCTGGTACGTCTGGGGGATTGCCGTAGCTGCGGCCCTCGGTGGGTTGCTCTTCGGTTATGACTGGGTCGTGATCGGAGGAGCGCGTGAGTTCTACGAAGTTTACTTTCATCTCACCTCCGCCGCGCTGGTAGGCTGGGCGAATAGCTGTGCTCTTCTCGGTTGTCTGTTGGGATCCGTCGCCGCTGGCTCTTTTGCGGATCGGTATGGCCGACGCCGCGTTCTTCTGATCTCGGCGGTACTCTTTGCGGTCTCATCGATCTTCACTGGATGGGCACACTCTTTTACCGGCTTCATCACCTGGCGAATCCTCGGCGGAACAGCCATTGGCCTTAGCTCCAATGTCTCGCCGCTCTATATCGCCGAGATTAGCCCCGCCGCCATTCGCGGCCGTCTGGTCAGTCTTAACCAGTTCGCAATCGTCATCGGTATTCTTCTGGCCCAGGTGGTCAACTGGCGTATCGCACGGCCCGTCGCCACAGGCCTTACAACTGCCGCCCTCTTTCATAGCTGGAACGTTCAGCTAGGCTGGCGATGGATGTTCATCGCTGTCGCGATTCCCGCCGTCATCTTTACCGTCACATCGATCTTTATTCCGGAGAGTCCGCGCTGGCTGCTTACACGGGGACGCGATGGAGATGCGCACAACGTGCTTCGACAGATAGGCGGCGGAGCTTATGCCTCCGCGGAGATCGCAAATATAAAAGGCTCGCTGGCCGCGGACGAATCTGCTGGTTCCTCATGGCGGGAGATCTTTCGGCCAAACCTGCGGCGCATTGTGTTGATCGGCATTGCGCTCGCAGTGCTGCAGCAGTGGACCGGCATCAATATTCTGTTCAACTACGCCGCCGAGGTCTACCGAAGTGCCGGTTACGGAGCAAACGACATCTTTCTCAATATCGTTATTACGGGAGCCATCAATCTGGTCTTCACCATTCTGGCCATGCTCCTGGTCGACCGCGTTGGGCGGCGGCCGATGATGATCTTCGGCTGTATCGGCATCGGTGTCTCCCACCTGCTGTGTGCGTGGGCCTATCGTGCAGGATGGCCTGCCGGCGCTGTGCTGGTGCTTACCCTGAGCGCAATCGCCTGCTACGCGCTCACACTCGCTCCTGTGACCTGGGTACTCATCTCAGAGATCTTCCCCAACCGGGTACGCTCGCACGGCGTCTCCGTTGCCGTGAGCGCGCTTTGGATCGCATCGTTTCTGCTCACCTATTCGTTCCCCTTTCTCAATCGCAGCGTCGGAGCCGGCGGCACCTTTCTGGGCTACGGGATCATCTGCCTTGCAGGTTGCGTGTTCGTCGCCTTCACGGTTCCTGAGACGAAAGGACGCTCGCTCGAGCAGATCGAATCCAGTATTGCCGCATAGAGCGATCAGGTTCTGGATCACCAATCGGGCGAGACAATTTAGAGCGAAGCACAGACCATGTCGCACAGGGAGACGAGATGCTGGACGGAGCAGGCAACGCTGGGATCAAAGACATCGCAAAGGCGCTGAAAGTTTCCATTGGGACCGTGGACCGCGCGCTGCACAGACGCGCGGGTATCAGCGAAGCTACCAAAGCCCGTGTTTTACAGATGGCCGACCAATTGGGATATAAGCCCAATCTTGCGGCGCAGGCGCTCAAGCTGAATCGTCGCTTGTCGATTGGTGTGGTGCTTCCGAAACACATCTCGCACTTCTTCGATCCTCTGCGTGCGGGCATTCGCGCCGCGGCTAACAACTTGGTTGGAATGCAGATCAATCTGGAGTTCCACGAGTATCCGCGTATTGGCTCGGGAGACGCGGAAGCGATTGAAAGCGCATTGCGCCAGCGCTACGACGGAATGATTTTTCTTCCCGGCGACACTCGGAAGTTTGATCCGCTGATTCGCAAGCTCTCGCGGAGCGGCACGGCGATGATGTGCGTGGGGAGCGATGCACCCAATACCGAGCGCGTCGGTTCGGTGGCCGTTCATGCTTACATCAGCGGAGCGGTGGCAGCCGAACTGCTCGCCCATAAGCTTACCCACAGAGCGAATGTCGCCGTCTTCAGCGGAGAATTGTTCACGCTGGACCATGCCGAAAAACTCCGAGGCTTTGCCGCGACACTTGCGGTGCAGGCGCCGCACCTGACGCTATTGCCCGCACTCGAAAGCCACGAGCGCCCCAGGGACGCTTACCGGCAAGCAATGGCGCTGATGCAGGACGAAGGGTGCCCCGAGGGACTTTACATTAGCACGGCGAACAGCATGCCGGTCTTAAAGGCACTCGAAGAACTCGACCTGCTGGGAAAAACCCAGGTCGTCACAACCGACCTCTTTCAGCAACTGATTCCACTCCTTGAAGTCGGCAAGATCGTCGCCACCATGTATCAGCGGCCATACACGCAGGGCAAGATCGCCTTCGAAAATCTCGTTGCCTATCTGATGAAAGAGACGACTTCGCATACGGCGGTGCGACTTCCGCCGCACGTCGTCTTCCGTAGCAATCTTCCGCTTTTTTCCAGTCACGTCCTCGATACCGATGACGAGTTAGAAATGGAAGCGTACGACATCTAGCGAGCCATGTCGATGTGTAGATGGGCTAAGAGGTACCTTCTCTTATCCACTCCGCTATCGCACCCAGGCGTCGCGTAAAAACTCGAAGCTGCCCGAGCCGCGCTGCTGAATACCGCCGATCCTGCGCGTGTGGACGACTTCGTTGTTCGGATACCAGAGCGGAATTGACGGCAGATCTTCTGCAAGGATCTGTTGTACTTCAATGTAGTCCGCTCTTCGCTGTTGCTGGTCCGTCCCGGCTGCGGCAGCATTCAACAACGCGTCCAGCTTCGGGTTGGAGTAGCGTCCGCGATTGCCTCCCCGCGGCGGAAAGCTCTCCGTTGCGTACGCATAGTGAAAGATGTCCGGGTCTTCGTTGCTGTCGATCCATTTGAGCGCGTACATCTGAAAGGCGCCGCGCGTCACATCGGAGTAGAAAGTTCCAAACTCCGCCGAGCGTATGTTCAGGCGGATTCCCGCCGCGCGCATCTGCTGTTGCAGCACCACCGCCATCAGGCGTGTCGACTCGTCGGTGCTCGTCTTCAGCGTAATCGTCAAGCGCACTCCGTCCTTGCCTGCATGGAAGCCTGCCTCCTCGAGCAACTGCTGCGCGCGTGCAACATCATGCGGATACTGCGCCATCTCCGATTCGCTTGCCGCCGCCCAGTGCCCGATCGGCAGCAAGGTATTCGCGACCCGCGCCTGATCGCGCCACAGGTCGCGCACGATGGCCTGTCGGTCGATGGCGCAGGCCACCGCCTGTCGCACGCGTCTGTCCTTCAGCAGAGGATCGGTCACGTTGAATGTCAGATAGAACGCCTGCGATCCCAACCCCGTTTCCACCGCCAGGTTTGGGTCACGGCGAAGTTGGTGGACCATGTCCAGAGTAAGCACGTTGCTGGCTAAATCAGCCGAACCCTTCTGCAACTCAAGCGCACTGGTGATCGCATCGGGAACAACCTCGAACCGCACCTGCTCGATCCTGTGCGCTCCCGCGGGAGGAGGCTGAGAGGGCATCCAGTAGTGCGGGTTGCGTTTCAAGATCACGTCCCTGTCCTGCACCGCGCTCACAAACTCAAACGGGCCGGTTCCGACGGGGTGCAGGCCAAAGTCTCTTCCCGCGCCCTTCGGCACCACGCCGAAGAGGCCGTCACTCATGTTGAAGAGCAGTCCTTCGTCAGGGCGCTTCATGTGCACCACCACCGTCAGCCGATCGCGCGCCTCAGCCTTCAGCACCGAGGCGAAGTTCCCGCTCTTCCCTGTCACCAATGTCCCGTCGATCAGGCTATTGATGGTGTACGCCACGTCATCCGCGGTCAGCGGCTTGCCGTTTTGAAAAAATACGCCATCGCGCAGATGAAAGATCCAGGTCAAGGCATCGGGCTGCTCCCAACTGGTGGCCAGCCAGGGACGCAGGTTGTAGTGCTCATCCTTGCGCACCAGGGCGTCGAAGATCAGGCTGCCAAGCCGCGCCGACTGCGCATCCGTTCCCTGCCGCAGATCGAGATTGTTAGGGCTGCTCTCGATAATCATCACTACGGTTCCGGGAGCTTCTTTCTGCCCATGGCACCCGGCCAACCCAATGCAAGCCACCAACATCAACCAGCCAACAAACCGGGTGCCCCATGTCCCGATTCTGGGACATGGGTTTTCGCTCGAAGCACGAACCGCATTCCTCAGCCCAATCGCATCGCTCATACGAGCGTGACCTTCCCCAACACCACACCTCTCGCAGCACCCGTAGCACTCGCAACATTTCCCGGCAGCCCAAACCACGTCAGCCATGCCAGCAGAGCGAACGCCACCGCCTCCTTGGCCTGCGCCGGAACTCCCAGTTCCTCCATCAAGCGCACATTCACTCCGAGCGGCTGTAACCGCTCGCGGAGCATCGCCATTAGCGAGGCATTTTTGGCGCCTCCACCTGCGACGACAAACTCCGTCTTTGCCAGCGGAGCCCGTGTCCCCAGATGCGCCCAGACGAACCTTTGATAGCCGCGCAATACCGACTCCGCTGTTAAAGCGGTCGCCGTCGCAACGATATCCGCATCGCTCGCTCCCGCCTTACGGCACAGCGAGATAAAGCGTGAAACGAAGTCGGCTCCGAACTGTTCGCGCCCACAGCTCTTGGGCGGTGAAGCTGAGAAATACTTCTCGCCTGATATCAACTCCACTACAGAGGAAATCACACTTCCTTGTCGCGCCACTGCACCGCCGCGATCAAACGCCTTTCCATATAGCTGCTGCATACAAGCATCGATCACCATATTTCCCGGCCCTGTATCGAACGCCATCACGCCATCAACGCCAGCCCCCGCCGGAATCGCCGTGAGGTTCCCGATGCCGCCAAGGTTCTGCAATACCCGGCTCACCTTCGCCGACCGAAACATTACGTAGTCGAGCATCGGCACCAGAGGCGCGCCCTGTCCTCCCGCTGCCATATCTGCCGGACGAAAATCGCTCACCACCGGCACACGCAGGCGCTCGGCAATCACGCTGGCCTCGCCCGTCTGCCAGGTGCAGCGCACGTCGTCGCCTAAATATTTCGCAGCCGCCGACTGGTGATAAATCGTCTGCCCATGGCATCCCACCAAAGCAATTTTCACGCCAAACTTCGCCGCCGCCTTCTCCACGCAGTCGGCATAAATCTCACCCAGCCTCCAGTTCAGCCGCGAAAGATCCGCCACCGAAGCCGCCTTCGCATCCATCGCCGCAAGCACGGCTGCTCTCACCGCCTTGGAATACTTGAACCCCACATGACCAAGCAACTTCACCCGAGGCGCATCTTCCTCATTTCGCGCGGGAGAAATTCTGCACAGCGCGACGTCCACTCCATCCGCCGAAGTCCCGCTCATCACGCCCGCTACCACCATCGCCTTCGGCATCGTCATCCCTTCAGCTCTCGCTGCAACTCCGCCAGCAGATTCAGCGCCTCGCGTGGAGTCAGCCCGTCCACATCCACTTCGCCCAGCCTGTCCACAATCTTCTGCGACAGCGGCGTAAACATCGTCATCTGCATCTGCGGCGTCGATGAACCGGCCTCGCGAACCTGCTGCGTCTCCGCCCGCTCATGCACCTTCAACACCTCACGCGCCCGCGAAATTACTACCGCAGGCAAACCGGCCAGCCGTGCTACCTCGATACCGTAGCTCTTACTCGCAGCGCCAGCCTCGACCGTGTGCAGAAACACAATTCCCGAAGGCGTCTCCTTCACCGTCACACGCAGGTTCGTTAGCCGCGCCAGCCGCTCCGCCAGCAGCGTCAGCTCATGATAGTGCGTGGCAAACAGCGTGCGCGCACCGATGCGATCGTGCAGATGCTCCACCGTAGCCCACGCCAGCGAAAGCCCATCATAGGTCGCCGTCCCGCGACCCATCTCGTCGAGCAGCACCAGGCTGCGGTTCGTCGCCGTGTTCAGAATCGCAGCGGTCTCCGTCATCTCCACCATGAAGGTCGAACGGCCACGCGCCACGTTGTCGCTCGCGCCTATGCGCGTATAGATGCGGTCGACGAGGCCCACCCTCATGCGCTCCGCCGGAACGAAACACCCGCACTGCGCCATCACCACCAGCAGGGCCGCCTGCCGCAGATAGGTACTCTTGCCGCCCATGTTCGGTCCGGTAATCAGCAACACCGCAGGCCCCGCGTCCGCGTCGAGATGCACCGAGTTCGGCACGAACCTTCCGCCGCCACTCTCTTCCAGCCGCCGCTCTACTACGGGATGCCGCGCTCCTATGAACTCGAGCACGCCGCTGGCATCAACATCAGGCCGCGTCCATCCGCGTAGTGCAGCGAGGTGCGCGAAACATCCCAGCATATCGATCTCCGCCACCCGCCGCGCCGTGTCGCGCATTCGCTTGGCAGCATCAAGCAACTGCCGCCGCAGCTCCGCAAACAACCTGCGCTCAATCTCGCCGCTGCGCTCCTGCGCGGTCAGAATCTTAGTCTCGTACTCCTTCAACTCGGGAGTAGTAAATCGTTCCGCATTTACCAGCGTCTGCTTGCGTTCGTAATCCGCGGGAACCGCCTTCGCATTCGCCTTGGTCACTTCAAGGTAGTAGCCAAAGACCGAGTTGAAGCGAACCTTCAGCGAGCCAATCCCCGTGCGCTGCCGCTCGCGCTCCTCGATCGCCACCAGCGCCTGCCGTCCGCTGCGAGACAGCTCGCGCAGCTCATCCAGCTCCGCATCGACGCCCGCGCGAATCACGCCGCCATCGGCCAGCGACACGGGAGGCTCATCCGCGATGGTGCGTACGATCATCTCGTGCAGGTCTTCCATCGCGTCGAACGCTGAACCGGCAACAAAGCCGGGGACCCCATGTTCCGATTCCGGGACATGGGTTTCCGCAGCAGCGACTCCACTCAGCTTCCGCCATAGCCCAGCCTCGAACAAATTCACCACAGCGACAATTCCCGGCAAACAACCTAGCGTTCCCGCCAGCGCCATCACCTCTCGCGGCCCGGCAGAATCGAGCGCAACCCGTCCCAGCAGCCGCTCCAGGTCGAGCACGCCGTTCATCGACCGTCGCAGCTCTTCGCGTTTGCGCAGGTCAGACGTCGCCTCGCCCACTGCTTCAAGCCGTGCCTTGATCTCCGACAACTCACTCGAAGGCCGCAGCAGCGTAGACCGCAACAAGCGCCTACCCATCGGCGTGCAACAAGCATCGAGCGTATAGAACAAGGTCGTCTGCGATGACTCGCCAGAAAACAGCGGCTCCACAAGTTCAAGATTTCTTACGCTCACCGCATCGAGTTCAAGACATGTAGACCGCTCATAAAATCGCAGGACATCCACATGCTCCAACCCACCCTGCTTGGTCGCTCGCATGTAATGCAGCAGCGCACCCGCCGCGACAGCCGCCGTCTCATGCCCTCCCAATCCCATCCCATCGAGCGAATGCACGCGAAGATGATTGCGCAGCAGCGGCACCGCATAGTCGGCAGTAAAGACCCAATCCTCGAGCGAAGTCTTCGTCCGAATCGCATCCAGGCCTGCCGAACTATCCTCATCTTTAGAACCGAGTGTCCCACGTCCCGCATCTGGAAGGTGGTCTTTCGCATCGCCATTACTTCCCGCGCGATCGCGCGAGACTTTATCATCGGTGGATTCGCGGAAAACTTTGTCATCCTTCGCGAAGCGGAGGACCTGCTTGTCTCCCGCCAGCCCGGCCAACCCACCCTGCGCATACAACAACTCCACCGGCCTTACACGCCCCAGTTCATCCGCCGCCAGCGCCCACCCATCCGCCCCCGAAAACTCCGTTGCGCGAAACTCGCCCGTCGAAAGATCCAGGAGTGCCAACCCTACACATTTATCGAGCACAACCACGCTGGCCAGATAATTACTCTGCTCCGCGCCCAGCGCAGGATCGACCGCCGTCCCCGGCGTCAGCACCCGCGTCACCTCGCGGCGAACAATCGTCTTGGTCAGCTTGGGGTCTTCGATCTGCTCGCAGACAGCGATGCGATAGCCCTTGCGCAGCAGCCGCTGAAAATAACCCTCCGCCGCATGGTAAGGAACACCGCACATCGGCTGCTTCTTCTCTTTGTCGCGGGCCGTCAGCGTCAGTTGAAGCTCACGCGAGGCGGTGATCGCGTCTTCGTAAAAGAGCTCATAGAAGTCACCGATGCGACAGAACATCAGGCAGTCGGGATACTGCTCCTTCGCCGTGAAGTACTGCCGCATCACCGGCGTCAACGCCGCTGTATCCCCCATCAAATTGCTTGTCGCTTCATTCGTCATCGTTGTTATCGCAGAACCGTCAGGATATCGCACACGGCATCGTTATCTCTCTGAATCCGCCACACCCCTCACAAGCCTGATCTCAAACAGCTTCGGCCAGAGCTTTCCGGTCACGAACAGGCGGTCGTTCTTCTGATCGTAGGCGATGCCGTTGAGCACCGCATTCCCGTCTCGCGGCTCGCTCCCCAGCAGCCCGCTCAGGTCGATCCACGCAATCACCCCGCCCGTCTCCGGCGAGATGCGCGCAATCCGGTCGGTCTGCCACACGTTCGCGTAGATCTCGCCGTGGATGTACTCCAGCTCGTTCAACTCCTTGACCGGCCTTCCCCCATCCGATACCGCAAGCGTCCGCACCACCTTAAACGTCACCGGATCGAGAAACTGCAGCACAGGCGAGCCATCGCTCATAATCAGGTCTTTGCTATCGTGCGTCAGCCCCCAGCCTTCACCTTTATATTTAAAAGTCCTGACCAGCCGCATACTGAAGCGGTCGTAGACAAATCCACGATGCGCCAACCACGTCAGCTCGATCAGGTTGCCGCCCCAATCCGTCAGCCCTTCGCCAAAATATCTGTCAGGCACCTTCACCGACTGCAGCACCCGCCCTGTAACCAGGTCCACCGTCCGCACCGAAGACCGCCCCTTCAGCCCGGTTCCCTCGTAGAGCATCCCGTCGACCATCACCAGCCCCTGCGTGAAGGCCGAGCTGTCGTGCGGATAGGTATGGACCACGCGATAGCCCTCTGTCGGAGCGCTCAGCCTGGCCGCAACTCCTTGAACGGCATCGGTCAGCAACAGGAGCAAAGCAAGCACAGGTAGATGTCCCCTCCGCGCCAGTCTAACTATCCGGGAGTTTGAAATATGCTCTCCTGCGCCGCCTGAAGTAACTTATAGTTTAGCCATTATCAGGGACAACCTAAGGCTCAAACCGATTCCGACATCCGCCAAGATCAGAACGGGCCTTTCTCTATCCTCCATCTCCCTCAAAACGCAAGTGATAAACTTCGGCAATGCCAAATGAACTTGGACCTATCAAGACACCGTTGCGGATCGCGGCAAGAAAACTCTCTAAGCTCATCCGGGCCCGTAGACCCATGCGTTTTCCTACTTACCCGCAGCATGTGGTTGAGCGGATCGAGAAGTATCATGACGACGTTCGCTACTCAACGATTGCATTAGCGATCCAGAGGCTTGAGGAGCAACGTATCGAAGGCGCATTTGCTGAAATCGGTGTATATCAAGGTGCAACCAGTTCCTTTATCCACCAGCAGGCTCCCGCCCGGCACTTTTATCTCTTCGATACGTTTGAGGGCTTTCCCAAGGACGATCTTGAAATTCAAGAGGACGGAAGATTTAAAGATACCTCGCAGGAATCCGTGGCCCGGTTCCTCGGTTCCTCCGAAAATCTTGAGTTTAGAAAAGGGTACTTCCCTCAAACGGCGATCGGTCTTGAAGAAGAAAAGTTCGCCTTCGTCATGCTTGACGTAGACCTTTACCGCCCCGCACTGGAGATATTTCAATTCTTTTATCCCCGCATGGTTCGAGG
>NZ_DATKQC010000426.1:0-3300 GCF_035532915.1 Edaphobacter sp. | reverse complement strand
AAGACTGGTGGAGGAGATTGCCGAAGCTCCTCGCGTGGATGTTCCGGAACACGTTGTCGGCGAAGTGGTCCGTGGCTTGTTGAACAATGCGCTGCATGCGCTGGAAGGGCGTGAGGACGCCATCATCTGGGCGCGGATAGAGCCGTATCGAACCGCTGGCGCGAAGGTCGTGTTGAAGATTGAAGACAACGGACCCGGAGTGCCAGAAACTATTCGTGAACATCTTTTCGAGCCATTTGTCTCAAGTGGCGCCGGTCGCGAAAGACTGGGTCTGGGATTGTTTCTCGCCGCCAGTTTGTTGGATATGTACGATGGCCGAATTCGTTATGAGACGAGAAACGACGGCGGCGCCAGCTTTGTCGTTGAGCTGCCCCCGGCGCGTTTTACGCGTGGCCAACCGTATCATTGGTTTGTCGGAGGAGCAACCGAATGAGCCGCATTTATGTCATCGACGATGAAGCGGCCCTGGGAGAAAACATCCAACGGATGTTGCGCTCTTCGGCAACAGCCGTCTCCACGTTTACCGACCCGAAAATTGGACTGGCCGAATGTATGGCCAACCCGCCGGACCTGGTTCTACTCGACATTCGCATGCCGCAGATGTCAGGCGAAGAAGTTTTTGCTCGCCTGCACGAGGTCCATCCAGGACTTCCGATCGTCTTCCTCACCGCATTTGGATCTGTTGAAGGCGCTGTTTTGGCAATGCGCAACGGCGCATTCGACTATTTGCAGAAGCCTTTCAAGCGAGAGGATCTTCTCCTAGTGGTGAAGCGAGCCCTCTCCCATACCTCGCTGAAGCACGAAGTCGAAACTCTGAAGGATCGCCTGGAGGCGCTCGGCGAGGCAGATGCTGCGCAATCCCGCAGTGCCGCGATGCTGGATCAGATGGAAAAATGTCGTCGCGCCGCTGCAACCGACGCAACGGTCATGATTCTGGGAGAAAGCGGCACAGGCAAAGAGGTCATGGCGCGATTTATCCATCAGCAGAGCCGTCGAAAGGACGGCCCGTTCGTGCCAGTGGAGTGCAGCGCCATGCCGGGATCGCTGATTGAAAGCGAGTTGTTCGGCTACGAGCGCGGCGCCTTTACCGGCGCGGATCGCACCAAAAAGGGGCTGATCGAATCCGCGGACGGAGGCACGCTGTTCCTGGATGAAATCGGAGACCTGGGGGTGGAGTTGCAAACGCGCCTGTTTCGCTTTGTTGAAGAGCGGGTGTTGCGGCGGCTCGGTGGTTTGACTCCAGTACGTGTCGAGTGCCGCATCTTGTGTGCCACCAACCAGGACCTGCTTGCCAAAATCAAGGCAGGAACCTTTCGCGAGGAGCTCTACTACCGGCTGAGCGTGGTTACGGTAAAAATTCCGCCCTTGCGCGAACGGCCAGAGGACATCCAGCATCTGGCCCGATTCTTCCTGGAACGATTCTCCCGTCGCTACGGAAAAAGTCTCTCCGCTTCGCCCGGGTTCTACGAGGCGCTGCTTCGCGAGCGCTGGCCCGGCAATGTGCGCCAACTCAAGAACGTGATGGAACGGCTCACTGCCTTGCATCCCGGGGGCGTGCTGGGACCGGAGGACCTCGAAGAGGATACTCCGAAGGTGGAAGCCGTCAGCAGCCTATCGTCCCTTCCCTGGAAGGATGCCCGGGAACAGTATCTGTCGAGCTTTGAAACTTCCTACGCGCACGCTGTCTTAACCCGTTGTGGCGGCAATGTCAGTGCGGCCGCCCGAGAAGCCGGCGTCGATAGGAAGACCTTTTACGCACTTTTGAACCGGGAGAAAGACCAGCAAGTTGGGGAATCCGCTCCCCAGCATGAAGCAGAGAACGGGGAATAAAATCCCCACCAATCTCGAAGCAGAGGCCGTAAGCAATTGCGAATAAAAGATATTCATTCTGGTCTCAGGCGTGCCTTAGGGAAATGCAGGAGCCCTACACATGAAAGTCTTGACTCCAGGCCTGAAGACGGCCCTGGCATTGTTTTGCTTCGTCATGCTGATGCCCCAACCTGGGAACGCGATTCCAGCGTTTGCCCGGAAATTTGGCGTCAAGTGCTACACCTGCCACACCATTCCCCCCGCGCTGAACAAGAACGGCTACATGTTCAAGCGCCTCGGCTACCGGATGCCGCCGGACGAGATGGACGGCTCGAAAGCTGCGCCCAAAGTTAGCGCGCTGGATAAGGACATCAGATTCAGCCTCACCAATAGTATGGCGCTGATCATGCAGGCCAGCTTCACTGAGGACAAAACGGTAGCTGACCCGGGATCCGTCACCTCCGCCTCTCCCACCACGTCGTGCCCCAGCGACACGCAGCAGTCCGCCTCCTGTTCCAGCTTCAACCTGGATGAAGCGGCGTTGTTTGACGCCTCAACCATTCCGTTGACAGGCTTCTCCTACTTCGCGCACTACGAACTCTATCAGGACGGACAGAGCGATCTGGAACAAGGCTTTGGCGTGTACACGGGCGGCCGGGCCAACAGCAATTATTTCGTCAAGGTCGGCGAAATGCACATGCAGGAAGGAGAGGGAACACGCGCGGCCATGTTCTATAACCTCTTTCCCGACCCCTCATTCACACTCTCCAATGTCGATCCCCTTAACTTCTCGCTTGATCAGCATCCGGTTGGGGTAGACGTGGGATATACGCATGCCTCGAACTACTTCAAAAACATCTTTGCCGTTTCGGCAAAGGTGACCAATGGATTGAATGCAGACGGCAGCGAGATTATGAGCGGGTCCACCAAGAACGCCAAAGACGTGTGGGCCGATGCCGACTACTGGTTTGGTCCCGATGGCGGCGTCACAGTGATGATGTACCGCGGGTCCAAAGATCAGATACAGAATGCTGGCGCCAGCAATGAATTCACCTACCGTTCCGACATCTGGCGGGCAGGCGTCTTTGCGAATTATCTGTTCTTCGACAAGCTGGATATCCTGGGCGGCTACATGCGGAGCGAGGATGACTGGGAGTGGCAGCAGACCGGCCCTGCCTCACATTACATTGCGAACGGCTACCGCGGCGAGGTGGATTACTACTTCAAACCCGGCACCGCCGTCATGGCGAGATATGACCGTGCAAGCGAAGACATCGCACCCCAACCACGCATGATCACCCAGGCCTGGGGCATCGGCGGAGAACAGGCGCTTACTTCATTGGGCAACGTTGTATTGCGCGGCACGTTCAATCAGGAGCACGATGGCGACCCGGTTGCGCTGGTAGGCACGACCGACAAATTGTTCAAGCTCGATATCCGGTACATGTGGTAAGGAGAGACTGAAATGCACAAGACAATTCTCACGATGGC
>NZ_DATKQC010000425.1:0-4499 GCF_035532915.1 Edaphobacter sp. | reverse complement strand
GCCAACTTTCTTGGCGACTTGCTGATGGTCGCGGTCAAGACGAAGAAGAGCACCGCAACGGTGAATCCACCTCCGAGGAGGATGAGTTTGCCTTTGCTGATTCCGTCCGCTCCTTTGACATTGGCTCGTGTGGCAAACTTGACGCCTGGCTTCTCTCTGGCCTCGCGGTCTGCTGATTCGGGCGCCTGCACGAATCGTTGGGGGACCCCAGGGCCGGAAGCCTCAGCGACTTGAGTAGTAGGTAATCCAGCGTTTCCATTTTTGTTGTTGCCATTGACGTCGATAGTCACGGAACCCCCTTCTATTTGCCGTCTCCGGAAATGGGTGGAGTAAATGGCAGATGAATCAAGATCGGACGATCCACCTGGTCGGCCTGGGCGATCTCGAGAAATAGCTTCTCTGTTGATTCCTTGAAGTTGGGCCGGTCGAAGACGACCACACCATCGGCACGCTCTCCAGGCTCCAGGCGGGTTGTGCTCAACCTGTAGTCCCGAATCTCCAGCTGATCGGAAATGATTCCTTTGCCTTCCTTCTTTTTTTTCGTGACCTTGCGGCCCGTCATCTGGATCTGCGGCGGCACAATTTCGATCGGCTGATTCGAGCTGTTCAAGACCGAGTAGGAGATCATGGTCTCGTTGCTCAGCTGCCGCACGTCGCCGATCGATGTCTCGATCTCCTTGTCCGCCCATTTCGTCCATTTTGGAGCGTTCACGCTCTCTTGCTGCTTGAATGCTTCGTCGAGACTCGACAGCGGCGCCGAGTTCGCACCGGTGCTTCCATCTCCTCTGCCACGATCCGGATCCTTCGCTGGCACGCTCGGCGTTGCCGGGGATTCAGCGTCGGAGGGGATGAGGAAGCTCCGCGCCGTCCTGTATTCGATCAGGAAGTCAACCGGCTGGGCTTGGCTCGCAACCCCGGCGCCCTCGCTGACCAACTCCAACGAGACGTGCTGTCCCGATTTGGTTGCGATCAGGAGATTCGACTGCGCAGCCTCTTTAATGATCGGCTTGACGTAGACGTAGTCCGGCTCGCCCTCGTTATGCTCGGCCTTGAAGTCGCCCGGACTGCCGAGGATGACCGACGTGACCTCTTCGGGCATGCGAATCGTCGATTCAAACTCGGGCCGCAAGTGGAGGATCGTAACTTCTCGCGGATTGATCGTGATCGTGGCAACGCGCGCCCCGACCGGAACATCGGTCGCGCTCAGCCGCAGTGGAATAAGGAAGGCGATGGGGATGAACCAGCGAAGTTTCACCAGGTGGACCTCCTTGGCGGCCTCGCGGCCAGATACTTGCGAAAGATGTATCGCTGCCGGACGGCCTGAACGTAAGCCACAACCTCCGGATTGTGGTAATTCAGTTGCTCACGGGAGATTCCGCGGTCGCCGGCATAGTAGGCGGCGGAGACCAAACGCAGATCCCCATGGAACTCCCACATCAACGCCGTGACGTAACGTGTGCCCGCAGCGATGTTTTGTTCGACACTGAAGGGATCGAACGCGCCGTAACGCTTTGCGGTCGCCGGCATCAGTTGCATCAGCCCCATCGCTCCCTTGTTCGAAACTGCCCGAGGATTCCACCGCGACTCGACGTCGATCAATGCAGCGATCAACTCGGGCGGTACACGATAGTGCGCCGCGTACTGCCTCACAAATCCTGCCGCTGGCGCAGGATCGGCCTGCCCAAGGGCAAAACTGGGCAGCACGATCAAAAGCAGAAGCAAATACCGAATCATGATGTTGACCCTCCACGGAGTACCAGCGTCTGCGCGAATCTGGCTCCATCGTCGAGGAGGCTTTTGAATCCCTCGCGCAGCAGGAGGTGGCGGCGGTCCTTCTCGGTCTTTGCCAAAAAAGGCAGCAGGACATCGCGATGCTCCTCGGTCACGTGGTCGGTTCCAAGCAACTGCAGAGCATTGGCGAAGTCGATCATCTCCGAGACAGAGGGCGGCTTTTCCAGCGAATAATTGCGGAAGGAAAGAGCGATCCCTGCCATCTCTCGATGAAACGTCTCGTCGGCTTCGGGCGTTCGGCTGGCGATGATCTCGGACTCGCGCGCTGGTGTAGGATGCTCGACGCGGACATAGAGGCTGCGCCTCCGAATCGGATCACCCAATCGGCGCTCTTCGTTGCTTGTCAAGACAACGAAGGGAATACTCTTCGCGGTGACAGTGCCAAACTCGGGAATCGAGAGCTGCCAGGCGGAAAGTATTTCTAACAGCAAAGCCTCAAATCCCTCGTCGACTTTATCTATTTCGTCAACCAGCAAAACGCACGGCCGATCGCACTCGAGCGCACGCATTAGCGGGCCCGGCCGAAAGAAGTCCCGCCCCTTGAGGTTCGCCTGCACAGCTTGCCAGTTCTCGTGCTGGCCCCTGGAGAACTCCATGTAGAGTCGCTGCAGGCCTTCGTCGAAGCGGCCAATCGCTTTCTCCTCGGTCACGCCGCGGTAGCACTGCAGCCGTTCCACGTGGGTTCCGGCCGCGGCGGCAACGGAGATAGCAAGTTGGGTCTTGCCACTGCCCGCGGGACCCTCAAGCAGCAGCGGCTTTTGCAGCTTCGCAGCGAGGAAGACGACCTGGGTCATCACCGGATCGATGAAGTAGCCGGTGGCGGATAGCCTGTCGGACAATGTGGCAAGCGATTCAAACATCACGTTCTCCCCGCGGTTTCGCTGATTGCAGTATTGCTTGGGCCCAAAGGTTTGCCAGCGATGTGGCTCCCATCGCCGCCGTTATGAACAACAGCCCGCGGCTCCATATGTCCCCGGACCACGCTCTCCACACAGGCCAGCCGTAATACACAGTCACGAAGCCATCCGAAACTGTCAGTGAGGCCGCGATCACCAGATAACCCTCACGTTTGTCCACAGAAACTCCTCAAATGCGTGAACATGATCGGGTGGTTCGAAAACTCGGTCAAATCCTGCATCTACAAGCTGGAGGCCCCGGAACAAACCAGGGGATCTGACGAGTGAGAATTTCAACCTGCAATCTCCGCACTTCGCCGGCTGCTAAGTTGCGGAGAGGGCGGATCGATCCGTCGCGCCTGATAGAGGAGTCGTCCGTTGCGTTTCGTTGGATGGGCGCGGTTTTGTAACGAAATTGCTGCGGTTGGGTTCGTACAGGATTGGCCTCTCAGCCACTCAGCAACATCGTGAGGGTCAAATCGAACGCAATTGGCGATCTTGAGGGAAGGGATCTGGCCCTTGGCTGCCATCTTGTAGATTTGCTTCGCTGAAATGTCCAGGATGCGTGCGACATCTTCCACTCGCAGAGCCTCCTTCTTCTGTTCGACAACGTCGGCTAAGATCATTCGTTCCTCCTTGGAGAGACACGAGAGAAACCGGAGCCTCGTGGAGAAAATCACGCAGAATGCAATCTCGGTCAAATTGACGGAAATTGGCTTGGTGAAAACAACAAGCGCCGGGAGGTGTCCCGGCGCTCGTCACTGTCTCCGATGCTGCAATGCGGTTTCTGAGTTTATAGATTTTCGAGTGATGAAACTTGTGAAGCCTGTGCTGCCCCGCTGACAAGCTGAAGTCGCGGACGCTCCTGAGCGGCAAAATTCGCATTGACCTTTTCGATGACGGTGCTATTTCTGGCAGGTTTCAGATATCGGATGATGCTCTCCAGATTGCTCTGTCCCATCCACGTCATCACCGTTCGGAGGTCGACGCCGGCCTGGAGATGCGTCGTCGCAAAGGTCGCGCGGAATTTGTGCAGCCAGAAATCATCCTGGTTCAATCCGGCTTTCTTCGCGTTTCGTTTGAGCGCCCGAAGCATATGCGTAGCGCATTTGCCGGTTGCAGTGCTGAAGACCAAAGCCCTGTCCGAGGCCCGAGCGGCGGGCAGAGTCCGCCGGTAGTTCTCCAGCCGATCCAGCAGGAGCGTAGGAACCGGAACCTCGCGCTCCTTGTAGGCTTTCGGCATCCAGCGGAACTGGGGTTTCCAGCGCATCTCCACGACGTTCGAGTTGAAGTGGATATTCTCCCATTGGACGTGCATCGCCTCCTGTTCGCGAAACCCGCTCATGAGATAGAAGTCGTACTGCGTGCTGTGATAGAGCGAGCAGGCTGAGTGGAGTGCCAACAACTGGTGGTCTTCATAGATCTCGACCTCCTGATCGACGAAGCGAGGGCGGTCGTTCTTGCTGATGAGCTTCGGCACGCCCTGCGCAGCAAGGAAAGTGAGCAACTCGGCGAATTTATTGTGCACGGTGCGGGGCGCGAGTTCCTTCTCATCGCGCAGGAAAACGACGAAGCGCAGGAGATCCTTTCGCTCGATATCTTCGACGTAGGTCTTCGAGCAGCACTCTGTGAAATAGCTCAGGGAGAGGCAATATCCCAGCCAGGTCTTTCTCTGACGGGAGAGCTGAATGTCCTCGAGAAAATCCGCTTTGGCTGCGCGCAGACGCAGGCGGGTAGTTTCTTCTTCTTCGACGGGATCGGTGACGACTAGCCTGGATTCCCACGCCCGGTAGAAGGGCTAACAAAGCAGGG
>NZ_DATKQC010000424.1:0-5924 GCF_035532915.1 Edaphobacter sp. | reverse complement strand
GGACCTCCTTCCGGAAGTCTCATTAGGGGACATTTCTATCGAGGACAAAAGGGGACATTATCATCGAGGTACAACACTCTTTTCGGCCACCCGGACAGCGCCTTTTGACTCGTCATCTTTGCACGTTCTATAATTTTCATTTGGCGGTTTTTGAAAGGCTCGGACTCCTTTCAAAATGGTTGCGGGCATTTCAGCGGATCGCCAATCGCCACGGGGCGCGCGCGAGAACGATTCCTACTTCAAGGAGGCTCGTATGGATCGACGAAGCTTTTTCACTTCCGGAGCTTGTGCGCGCCTTGAGCTATCCGGAAGCCCGTCACACTCAACGAGCATCGTGAACCCGTCGCGACGCTGGGGTGCCTCTATCCAGAAAGGCGTGTGTCATTGCCTGTTGTACCTCGATGATAATGTCCCCTATTGTCCTCGATAGAAATGTCCCCTAATAGGGTCTCCGAGAGGAGGTCCGATTGGGGAGAACCGAGATGAGCAAGAGGGAGTTGGCAAGGGTAGGAGTGTTGGCGCGGGTGAAGAGTGGAGACCTGCGGGCCGAACTCTATTTCTTTGCCGGCCCCTTTGGAGATCGCGGCTCGATCTCGAATATCCGCGGAGATAATCTGACCGTAGGACATCTTTTCCGCGCGGCGTTTAATAATATGGCGGACACCTATCACCAGTGCGCGCTCCGGATATGGCCGGAACGCTCTTGGCGGAACCTCGTCTTCTCCGGAGGCTTGGCCTTCAAGCTCGAAGTCCTGCGGGAGATTATCCGCAAGCGGTTTCAGACGGATTACCGCCTTGCCCCCTGCGCCGAAGATACCTTGCTGGGATTGCTGGCTCTGGCGCTGGTGTTCAGTGGAAGATTGACGAGCGTCGAACAGGCCATGGCGGCACTTCGCTCCCAGGAACATGCCTATCTGGAGTGAGGCTGTACCGGCGATCTATGATCGCCGGCAAGCGTAGGGGTAGCCACGGCACCGATCTTGTGCCGTGGGCATTTTGGTTGTTGGATGGATGGTCTCCGATCAAGCCGATAACCATGGCACTGTGTTGGTGCCATGGGCCGTTTGCACGCAGGACCTACAAACCCACGGCATAGAAACCATGCCGTGGCTACCAACTATGATCGCCGCGGGTTTGCATCCGGCAGCGTCAGGTGACGTGAGTTCGTTGATAAAGCGACGCGCGCCGCTGTCATTCCGAGGGCCGAGGTTCTTGATCGGCCCGAGGAATCTGCTTTGCTTTTAATCCTCTCCGCATCAGCAGATTCCTCGCGGAGCCTGCCCCGAGTCAAAGCGGACAGCGCAGCCTCTCGGCTCGAAGAGACTTTGCGGGTTCTAAGATTGGAAATAATTCGCCATTTAGAAATACTTGCTTCACATAGCTTGCTTAAAAAGGAAATCGCGGTGCCGAATCATCTCGACCAAAGGCCGCAGAGTCGCGCGCCCCGCGCAGCACTCTGCGCTACCGGCTTTTCGTTCCCATTGTAACGTCGAGCTGCGCTCGACGTTGGAATTCCGGCGAACGCAGTTCGCCGCTACAGTTCCCCGCCCTCGCCGCCGTCCTGGCGTGTCGCACGTCCACCGCCTGCGCGTTTCCGACCGCATCTTTTTTGTGACGGTCAGCCTTCGCCGTACTCTGGCTCCTCTTGCCTCAAACGAATACGGACATGTGGCGGCGGCCATCGAAGAATCGCGCCGCAAGCTCGGTTTCAACCTTTTGGGATACGTCCTCATGCCGGACCACTGGCACGCCCTGATCTGGACCCGCTATCCGCTGACCATTTCGCAGGTGATCCACGACATCAAGAAAGTTGCAGCGCGACGCTGCGATGAAAGAACGGGGCAATTCCTGATTGCCCCTACCACCAGCGGCGCGGCACCGAAGGCCCCGTTTGGCAACATCAGTTTTGGAACCGCTTCGTGCGCCATGAGAAGGAATTGGGCGACCGATTGCAATATATGCACCTGAACCCCGTGCGCAAGGGGTTGGTGGAGCAGCCCGAAGATTGGCCGTGGTCAAGCTACAATAATTTTGCCTTGGACCGTGGAACGGTAGCCGGTTGCCCGATCCAGATCGATTACCTCCAGCTCCCGGAAGGATACCCGGCATGACCTCCCAAAAGCCCACAGTCAGGAAACCACTGACTGTGGCTACCAGCTATGCCAAGACTCCCAAGCTTGTCAGCCTGATCGTCATTGCCTGCTCGCTAACTTGAAAACGATCAGCCAGCTTAAGGATGGCATCTTCCGCTTCCATATTATCGGGGAGAGATTCGATTTCTTTCTTAAGAAAGTCGAGCGACGATGAGAAGCATTGCGGTCAAGTTGCCGGACTTGGAGCGCTGTTCCCGTGGCGGGGAATCGAGTGGGAGCCGAAGGCTAAATCTGGATATTCGCCTTTTCTTCGCTTGTGATATCATGGTACAATTCGGCTCACAGAGGGCCGGATGCAGGAGCCGTTGGCCACCCTTGCCAACGGGATGGTCGGGAGGATGGAAAACTTGACCCGCAGGATTATTCGCGGCTAGGCGCATGCAGACTTCGACAGGTGTGGATAAGAAGACGGCGGCGACCGAAGGAAAGAAGTTTGCCAGCTAACACGAACGCTATGAATCTTGAGAACCTCCTTGGTGTTCTCCAATACACCTCGTCGCAGAATTATCTCACCGGGGACGCTCTGAAAGCGGACCCGGACTACGGGCACATTCTTCGAAGGGCTCGGGACTCTTGTAACCTCCACGGAGTCTACACCCTCCGTGGCAGCTCCTACGATCCACCCCAAGCGAATGTTCCTGTCGTTTATGTTTGCCGTGCCGACTCCGAACAGCAAGCCCGAGGAATCCACAAGCTGGTTTGGAACCAGAACATCGTTCCCTTCTTGTTGGTAGTGAGTCCCGGATGGATTCGGCTCTATCCAGGCTTCCGCTACGACGACGATAAGTCAAACGATCCGAACGTCGGCGCGCTTCACGCCATCAACGATTTTAGGCGAGCCGCGACCGTTTTGGGGTCGCTTCGGAGTGAAGCCGTCGACTCCGGTGCTGTTTGGGACGCATGGGGCGGCTATGTAACGCCGGAGTCGCGGGTTGATTGGCGGCTACTGGAGGCCCTCCGCACACTGGACGAGTGGCTCTGCAACAACGGCGTTAAGGATCGTGCCCTTTCGCACGCTATGATCGGGAAGTGCGTCTACCTTCGTTACCTACGCCAACGAAAGATACTCTCTGACACCAAGCTCAACAAGGAATGGAGCCTTTCCTATGACGAGGCTTTCGGTCATAGAGCGCGACTGAGCACGTTCATAGAATTGGTGGAGCGGCTTGATGAATGGCTGAATGGTTCAGTCTTTCCGCTTTCACCCGATAAGATTCGAGAGTTTGGGGCAGAGCGACTGCGGAAAGTGGCATCTGTGTTCCACGGTGGGACGGTTGAAGGGCAACTTCCACTCTTCGACATGTACGATTTTTCGCTGATTCCCATTGAAACTCTGTCAGTCATCTACGAGCAGTTCCTCCACGCTACCCACCACCCATCAGCAAAATCACAGGGCGCCGCCCGGGGCGCCTATTATACGCCTGTGCCGCTGGTGAACTTCATCGTAGACCGTCTAGACTCCCGCAAGCCTCTGGGGCCTGGAATGCGGGTGTTAGACCCGGCATGCGGATCTGGGGCTTTTCTTGTGCAGTGCTACCGCAAGTTAATCGAACGCCGCTTGTCGGAGAGTCCTCAAGACCGCCTTCGCCCGGCTGAACTCGGTCGCCTTCTCACCAACCACATTTTTGGGATCGATATCGACGAGGATGCCTGCCAAATCGCCGAACTCAGCCTTTCCCTCACGCTGCTTGAATACGTCGATCCACCAGATCTGACGAAGACACAATTCAAGCTGCCAGTATTGAGAGGCCGAAACATCTTTTGCACGAACGCCTTCAACGAGAATGAGGACTGGGAAAGGGATGCCCAACGTAGCCCGTTTGATTGGATTGTTGGTAATCCTCCCTGGAAGGAGCTGAACCCTAAACGCCTCGATGATGCCGACAAGCCCTCATGGGCTTGGATGCAACGTAACCGGACAGAGCATCCAATTGGCGGAAATCAATTGGCTGAAGCGTTCGCTTGGCGGGCTTCCGGTTTGATTGCAGCGGACGGCGTCATTGGCCTGTTGCTTCCTGCGATGACTCTGTTCAAGTACGAGTCGACGGACTTCCGCAAAGTATTCTTGAAGAAACAACGGGTTTGGTATGTAGCCAACTTTGCGAACCTCGCGGAGGTGTTGTTCGCAGGTCGGGCCAGACTTCCGGCGGCAGCATTTTTCTATTCTCCGAAACCCAAAGATTTGAAAAATGGACAGAGTGCCTCGGAAACGATCGAAGTGTTCTCTCCATTTCTTGCCAATCAGCCATCGGCCCTGGCAGGAAAGAGGGGAAAACGGCCAGCAGTGTGGAACCTTATTGTCAACGCGAGCGATCTGCGTGAACTCAGCTACGCAGATGTGCTGGACGGAAGCCCGCAACCCTGGAAATTGGCGATGTGGGGATCGTCGATCGACAAAAGAGTTCTTACCCGCGTGGACCGGTGCTTTCGGACATTCGGACAACTTGAGGATGAGAATCTCCTCTTGGCCTCACAGGGCCTTGAGCTTCGAGTCAAGGACGAAGCGAACGGAGAACCAACGGAGCCACACCCTGAGCTCGCTGGGATGCTCATGTTGTCAGTCGAGCCACTGAAGAAGCGCCGACACTTGATCCGTTTCCCCGCCGTCGCGCTCCAGCCGCTGGACATTAGCCGCACATTCGTGAGTTCGCGTGCCGGGTTTTCTCGGCGATTTAGTGTCTGCCAACCGCCTCATGTTTTGGTGGGAGCATCAAGGAACTTCGCGATATACACGGATGACCCTGTCATCGTACCCTCCAGGCAGATTGGCGTGACTTCGCCCAAAGGTAACAAGCCACTGCTGAAGGCTCTAGCTCTATACCTCAACTCTGATTTTGTCGCTTACCATCAGTTCCTCAATACTACGCAGGCGGGAATACAGAAAACTATCAGCACGCTCAAGGCACTGCGCACGTTGCCACTCCCGTTTGCGGACGATAGTGCGTTGAAAGATTGGGAATCTCTTTATTCCCGGATCGCGAAGGCGACTGCTGGGCGGGATGATTTCGCTCAGGAAGACTTAGTTCGCGAGTTGAACGAGCTGACTTTTGCCGCTTTGGGGCTTAACTCCCAGGGGCGGGCAGCAGTTCAGGATCTTGTCCACCTTCGATTTGCTCTGGTCCAGGGCAAGATCGGGAAAGACGCAGTTCGACCGCCTTTTGTCGAAGAATTGAAATCATACGCTCGAACACTTCGGGATGACCTCGACGCGTTCGTTGGCGAGAAGACGCCCCTTCGGCACCGCGTCGAAGTTCTATATGGGGGCGGTTCGGGCGTGGTTGCTATCGAGATCGTTCGAAAAGCCCAAGGACGCTTGCCCGTCCGGGTTCTAGAATCGACTGATGAAGCTGCCCAGAGCTTTGCGGTCGCCCGACGAGAATTGATCGAGAAGCGGACGCAATGGCTTTACTTCAGCCGTAATCTCCGTGTATACGAAACGTCCAGAACCTATATCTTGAAGCCTTTGCAGCGCCTGCAATGGACTCAAACTCAGGCCATGCAGGATGCGGGGGACATCATCGCGGAATCGATTCAGCCGCACCCGGTGGAGAGTAAGAGGGTTGTAGGCTGATGCCGCCAGACCCACCTCCAGATCGCGACTTGATCTATCGTCTGGCGTTCATTCGGAATTAGGGGTATTTACTTGACGCCACCGACCACAACCTGTAGTGTTCAGGGTCATGGTCGAGGATTATCCACGAACCTTGATGGAATTGGAACGACGCTTTCACGATGAACAGGCCTGCGCTGAATACCTTGCGAGGCTGCGCT
>NZ_DATKQC010000423.1:0-5952 GCF_035532915.1 Edaphobacter sp. | reverse complement strand
GTCATAGGGAAGATGTTTGACAACTCAATACGAGTTCGGATATTAGCCTACTCATCACAATGGTTGAGCGAATATTCCATCGGAAAGCGGGGCAATGACTGTCGCAGGGATCGGTATAGGCCAATCATCCTGAAAGGCATTCCGGGGGCAAGATAGGAGGTTCATGTCAATCGCCAAGCAGGCTTCAGTTACGCGCCGCGCTGTTTTGAAGACAACGGGCATACTCGCTGCCAGTGCGGTGATTGGAGGATCACAGCTACTCGCGCAGGACCCATCGTCTATCAATGAAGACGTCGACCCTCTGCTGACGCTGTGGTATAAGAGACCCGCAAGGGTCTGGATCGAAGCACTGCCTTTAGGGAATGGCCGGCTGGGCGCAATGGTATTTGGTGACCCATCCCTGGAGCGCATCGGCCTGAACGAGGACACACTCTGGTCGGGCGGCCCTTACACGCCGGAGGTCGATGTCTCCGAGGAGGACTTGAAGCGAGTCAGGCAACTCGTCTTCGAGGGTAAGTATGAAGAGGCACAGCGGTTGGAAGACGAAGTATTTTTCGGCCCCATCCACACGCAGTCCTCTTACCAGACACTGGGCGAATTACAGCTCACATTTTCAGGGCATGATTCGTTCACCAATTACCGACGTGAGTTGAATCTGGGCGAAGGCATCGCCTCTACTGCGTATTCGGTAGGCGATACGGTCTATCGGCGGGAAGCTCTTGCTACAGTCGCAGAGAATGTGATTGCAATTCACCTAGCCGCAAGCAAGCCCGGTCAGCTCACATTCCAGGCGACGATCACCTCGCCACAGCAACACGAAATATCAGCTGTTAGCCAGGACACGCTTAGGATGAGCGGGCAAAACGGCGACCTTATGGATCGGACCGTCAAACTGGTGGATCATGACCTGACGTTTGTGAGTCTAGTACGGGTAGAAGCCAAGGGTGGCACGACCTCGGCCGTCGACGACAAGCTGAGTATCTCCGGTGCTGACGAGGCAACACTCTACATCACTGCAGCCACCAGTTACAAGAGATATGACGATGTGAGCGGGAATCCGGACGCGCTTTGCCGGGCTGCGATTGAAAAGGCGGCTCAGCGTTCTTTCCCGTCAATGCGCAGCGAGCATGTCATCGCGCATAAGGCGATCTTTAGCCGGGTTCGGCTTGAGTTGCCGCTTACGACGATCTCCTACCTTTCAACGGACGCGAGGATCAAGCTGTATGCAGGTGGGAATGATCCTGCCCTTGCCGCACTCTATTTCCAGTTTGGGCGCTATCTGTTGATGTCTTGTTCGCGCGAGGGCGGCCAGCCCGTCAACCTGCAGGGAATGTGGAACGAGGATTTGTCCGCAGCCTGGGGCGGAAAGTACACTGTTAACATTAATACGGAGATGAATTACTGGCCGGTGTACGTGGCGAACCTTGCCGAGTGCGATCAGCCGCTCTTTGACTTGGTCAGGGATCTCTCCATTCGAGGGGCACACACTGCGCAGGTGATGTATCACGCGCGCGGATGGGTGTGCCATCACAACACGGATCTATGGCGAGCGACAGCACCGATAGACGGTGCCTTTTATGGTCTGTGGCCGACCGGAGGGGCGTGGCTCTGCAACACGTTGTATCAGCGATATGCATTCTTCGCCGACATGCGACGGCTCGCCGAACTCTACCCAATCATGAAGGGGGCGGCGCAGTTCTTTCTCGATGCATTGCAGGAGGAACCTACGCATCGATGGCTCGTGACGTGCCCGTCAATGTCACCAGAGCACGATTACCAGAAGGGCCTGACCACGACCGCTGGCCCGACGATGGACAACGCAATCCTGCATGAGCTCTTCAGCAACTGCGCCGAGGCGGCGAACCTGTTGCATGACTCCACATTTGCGCAGGAGTGCTTGAAGACTCGCGACCGCCTGCCTCCGTTTCAGGTAGGTCATGCCGGCCAACTGCAGGAGTGGCTTCAGGACCTCGATACCACGGCACCAGAAATCGCGCACCGTCACATGTCGCCGCTCTACGGACTCTTCCCAGGCAGCCAGATCACGCCCAGGGACACGAAGTTTGCAAACGCCGCTCGCATACTGATGGACATGCGGGGTAACCCTGTCGACGGGATGGGCTGGGCCATGGCCTGGAGAGCCTGCCTATGGGCGCGCCTGCTCGATGCAGACATGGCTCACGATGTGCTGGCTCAGCTTATCAGTTCGCGCACGGAATTGAATATGTTCGATCAGCCTCGTGTTCAACTGGACGGGAACTTCGGCGGTTGCGCAGCAATCGCGGAGATGCTGCTGCAAAGCCACGCAGGGGAAGTCCATCTGCTACCCGCTCTTCCTGTTGTCTGGCGAACGGGACAAGTCTCTGGATTGCGCGCTCGCGGAGGATTCGAAGTTGGGATGGCGTGGGAGGACGGCGAGCTGATTCGTGCAACGATTTCTTCAGAGACGGGTGGGACCTGCACTCTTCGGTATCTCGAGAAGACGATCTCGATCAAGGTTCATCCTGGAAGCAAGGTCTTGCTCAAAGGAAGCAATCTTACGTAACGCTGCGCATAACTTGTGAGGTTGCGAATACATTGTCTGTGAGGAAAGCGATGAAGAGCTTTGGATTGCGAATTGTAGCGGCAGGTTTGGCTTGTTGCCTAATTACGTGGGTGGCCAGGGGGCAGGATGCCCAGAAACCTGCGTACCTGGACCCCAACCTGCCGGCGGAGCAGCGTGCGGCAGACCTGGTTGGCCGGATGACGCTTGAAGAGAAGGCCACACAACTTGTGAATCAGTCGCGGGCCATCCCGCGGCTCCATGTGCCGGCCTACGACTGGCAGAGCGAGGCGCTGCATGGCGTCCTCGTGAATGGAACCACGGAGTTCCCCGAGCCGATTGGCCTGGGCGCCACTTTCGATCCGGCGGCCATCCACGAAATGGCCGTCGCCATCAGCATCGAGGGGCGCATCAAGCACGCGCAGGCGGTGCGGGCTGGCCACAGCAATATCTTTGAGGGGCTGGATTTCTGGGCGCCCAACATCAACATCTTCCGTGATCCGCGCTGGGGACGGGGCCAAGAGACCTATGGCGAGGATCCATTCCTGACCGGCCGGATGGCCGTGGCCTTCGTGACCGGCATGCAGGGCAATGACCCGCACTATTACCGGACCATCTCGACCCCCAAGCACTTTGCCGTGCACAGCGGGCCCGAGCCTACGCGCCATACCGCCGACGTGAAGGTGAGCAAGCACGACGAGATGGATACCTATCTGCCAGCGTTCCGCGCCGCGGTCACCGAGGGCAAGGCCGGTTCCGTAATGTGCGCCTACAACAGCATCAACGGTGAGCCCGCCTGCGCCAGCCAGTTCCTGCTCCAGGACCAGTTGCGCGGCAAGTGGGGCTTCAAGGGCTATGTGGTTTCCGACTGCGACGCGGTGCGCGACATCTTCAACGGTCACCACTACAAGCCTACACAAGCACAGGCTTCGGCCATCAGCCTGCAGCGCGGCATGGATAACGAGTGCCTCGACTTTGTTGCCAACGTGAACGAAGACCGCGATTACAAACCCTATCTCGACGCCGTGAAGCAGGGTTACCTGAAGGAGAGCGACATCGACGTGGCCGTTACTCGGCTCTTCACCGCGCGGATGAAGCTGGGCATGTTTGATCCGCCGGAGATGGTGCCGTACACCAACATCGACCCGAAGGAACTGGACAGCGCGGCGCATCGGGGACTGGCGCTGAAGCTGGCCAACGAGTCCATGGTGCTGCTGAAGAACGACGGCGTGCTGCCGCTCAGGACTTCAGACATCAAGATCGCCGTGGTTGGTCCGCTGGCCAACCAGACCCAGGTGCTGCTGGGCAATTACAACGGCATACCCACCCATCGGGTCTCGATTTTGGAGGGTCTCCGCGCGGAGTTTCCTGCTGCCATCATCAACTATGTGCCTGGAACGCAATTCCTCAGCAAGGATGGGGCATTGGTGCCGGCCGCTCTGCTGACAACCGGCGGCAAGACGGGCGTCAAGGCTAGCTACTTCGAGATGAAAAGGGAGGATATCACCAACCCGGAGGCCAAAACGGCTCCGCTCTTTACCCGCATCGAGCCGGCCATCGACCTCTCCACGGCATCGCTGCCCAGTGAAGTCGCCGGGATCAAGCTGATCCGCGTTCGCTGGGAAGCGACGCTTACGCCGCAAGATACAGGCGGATACAATCTGGGTGTTGAAGGGGGCGGCTCCTTCCGTCTCATGCTCGATGGCAAGGAAGTAGCTTCGGCCTCGGACACCCAGGGCATGGAAACCAAGTTCGGCAGCGTGCACTTGGAGCAGGGCCATCCCGTCCAGTTGCTGGTGGAGTACCAACAGGGCGAAGAGTCAGCCGCGGTGGTCCGTCTGGTGTGGTCCAAGATTGACCTCACGCCGCAGCCCGCGGCAATCGAAGCGGCCAAGAAGGCCGATGTGATTGTGGCCGTGGTGGGTATTACCAGCGAGTTGGAAGGCGAAGAGATGAAGGTGGACGTACCGGGATTCAAGGGCGGCGACCGCACCGCGATCACGCTCCCGAAGCCGGAACAGGATCTGCTGAAAGCTCTGGGCAGTACCGGCAAGCCGCTGGTGGTTGTGCTGGTGAACGGAAGCGCGTTGGCCGTGAACTGGGCCAAGGAGCATGCCAATGCGATTCTGGAAGCATGGTATCCCGGCGAGGAAGGCGGATTGGCCGTGGCACAGACGCTCTCTGGGATGAACAACCCCGGAGGAAAGCTTCCAGTGACGTTCTACACGGGCGTGGACCAGCTGCCTCCGTTCGACGATTACGCGATGAAGGGCCGCACCTATCGTTACTTCGAGGGAGCCCCGCTCTATCCCTTCGGCTACGGCCTCAGCTACACCACTTTCGCTTATAGCGGGCTTACCGTTCCCACCAGTGCTGTACAGGCAGGTAGCCCAGTAGTTGCGGAGGTGACGGTGACCAACACCGGCTGCCGTGCCGGCGACGAGGTAGCGCAGCTATACCTGACCTTCCCCAACGTGCCAGGCGCACCGCTGCGCGCACTGCGGGCTTTCCAGCGAGTTCACTTGGAGGGAGGCGCCTCGCAGCGCGTGCGATTTGAGTTAAGGCCGCGCGACCTGAGCATGGTGACAGAAGCAGGCGAACCCACCATCCCCGAGGGCAACTATACCATCTCGGTGGGCGGCGGTCAGCCGCAAACATCCGCGCATGTGCTGACGAAGATTTTCCGTGTGAAGGGGACTATGACGCTGCCAGAGTAACTTCGGAGAAACCTTCCACGTCGTGCAGCGAAGCTAGCTAAACATGGGAAGCCGCCCGGCTCTGCTTGTGCCATCAAGAAGCGCGAGCTTCATGCTGTACGAAAGATGAGGGAAGGCCCCTCGGAGTCGCTCTGCAGGGGGAGGCTCCAAACAGCCACAAGCTGCTTCGGTAACAAGCCGCGGTGGTGAACGTTGTGGTTAAAAGGCATGGCTTGACCGCGTCATGTAGGAGTGAGAGAGACGAACGTAAGTGAACCGCCGATTAAAGGATCGAAAAGGGGTTAGATGACATGGAAACCGAGGTCTGCAGAGTACCTCGGGATCAGCATGGAAGATACCTGTTTACCGTCCATGCGGTGTCCGGTGCAGAGGAGGCGAGACTCTCATTCAGGCTTTCGTGCGGAACTTGGGAACCTGCTCGAAGATGAAAAGGAAAAACGGACAAGCGCAGAAACTCAAGGCGGAAAGTACCAATGCTTCGATCAGGGCGGACCACCTCGCAGTAGTGATGAAGCTGCTGTAATCGCAGTGGAGCGATGGGGGGTGGGCGGTCCAATCCAAGTTGGGTCAACCGGCAACGGGAAGAACCCTCCTGGATGAAAGGCGACAGCCTTTCGCGGGCTGCACGAGCCGAATGACGCGAGAGCGTCATGTCCGGATCTGTGAGCGGCTCGGGGTGCAATTCCCCGGGCC
>NZ_DATKQC010000422.1:0-11956 GCF_035532915.1 Edaphobacter sp. | reverse complement strand
AGTGCGCCGTGGTGATGGCGAAGTCAGAGCATCGCGCCGAAGCGCACGCCTTTCTCGACTGGCTGCTCACCCCAGCCGTGCAGGGAAATATGAGCAAGCTCGGGCTGGCCGCAGTGCAATAGCGTCAAATTGCTAAATGAGCGAGTTGGCGATTTGGCATAGATCGAGCCCTTGACGCCGGATGGTGTGACGGCTGCCTGCCTTCCACTGCCGGCTCGGGAGAGACGAAAGTCCACTCCAACACGCCGGAAAACAATCTCGGCCACATCAATCCCTCCGCGCCCGAGGACACCAATGTTACCCCCGGGAGTGTCGACAAGAAATAAGTCTCTTCTCCTCTTCCCTTGAGTTCCTGATCGATCATCACGAGCCATACCTCTTGAAACGATAGACTGGCGCTGTATGGATTTTGAGGCGCTTTGGTTGACCCTGCGGCTGGCTGCGAGCACAACAGCGATTCTGCTGGTCATCGCGCTGCCCTTGGCATGGTGGATCGCCTCCGGCAAAGGAGCCGCGCGGGCAGTCGTGCAGGCACTCGTAGCTCTCCCTCTAGTGCTCCCGCCGACGGTTCTCGGCTTCTACCTCCTGGTCATGCTCGGGCCACTCACCGCTCCGGGACGTCTGCTGACGCGAATCTTCGGCCACTCGTTGGCCTTCAGCTTTTCCGGATTGCTGGTCGGCTCCGTCCTCTACAGCCTGCCGTTTGCCGTGCAGCCGCTGGTAGCAGGCTTTGCCGTGGTCGATCGCGGATACGTCGAAGCCGCAGCCGGGCTGGGAGCTTCGCCGTGGCGAACCTTCTGGAGCGTGGTCATGCCCCTGACCCGAGGCTCGCTGCTGACCAGCGCGGTGCTGGCCTTCACCCATACCGTCGGCGAGTTCGGCGTCGTGCTGATGCTCGGCGGCAACATTCCCGGAGCCACGCAGACGCTCTCCATCTCGCTCTACGACCAGGTGCAGGACTTCCACTACAAGGCCGCCAACCAGACCGCGCTGGCGCTGGTGGTCGTCTCACTGGTAGCGCTGATCGTCATCTACTCGCGGCGCGGAAGCGGGCGAGGTGAACTTGTCTGAGCCCACCCCCCATCTCAGCTTCTCCATGCAGCATCGCCAGGGAGCGCTCGCCTTCGATGCCGCCTTCCGCCTGACCGAGCCATGGACGGTCCTCTTCGGTCCATCCGGCAGCGGCAAGACCACCGTGCTGCGAGCGATTGCAGGGCTGATGCGAGCCGATCAGGGACGCATCGTGCTGCATGGCGCCGCGACAAATGTGCCGACGACCTTGTTCGACAGCGCGACCGGGACTTCCCTGCCCGCCTATCGCCGCGGCGTCCGGCTCGCTGCGCAAGTCGCCGCGCTGTTCCCGAACATGACCGTGCGGCAGAACATCGCCTACGGCGTCCCGTCGGCATCGGCTGAAATCGTCGAAGAGACGCTCCAGCGCTTCCGCCTCACCGGGCTGGCCGAGTCCATGCCCTGGAAGCTCTCCGGAGGCGAGCGGCAGCGTGTCGCCGTAGCCCGCGCCGCAGCCTCCGCCATCACCGTAACCGGCAACAGCCTGCTTCTGCTCGACGAACCGTTCGCCGGGTTGCATCTTCCCCTGCGCGACGAACTGCTCGATGACCTCAGAAGCTGGCTCGCCGCCAAAAAGACGCCTGTACTCTCCGTCACCCACGACGTCGGCGAAGCCTTCCAACTGGCCGCCGAGGTCATCAAGTTCTCCGACGGCCGCGTCCTCGAACAAGGGCCGGTCGAGACCGTCCTGGCCGAAGAGCGGACACGTCTGCTCGAACAACTCTCCCGACATAACTAACGGTCAAAACGATTGACAGCGTCGCTATAATTAAGACAGAGATAGAGCAGAAACTCCGACCTCGCACCGGACTTTTCGTCCAGCGAACTCCGTACCGAAGTCCAGACTTAAAGTCTCTACTTCGAAGACTTTAGGACTTAAGTACAGGGGGGTACCCTCGGTCAGACGGAGCCGGAAGACGGCTGAACCGGCTCCTGCTCCAGCCGAATCCCAAAACGGGAAAGCACCTCGTCAGTAATTCTGTCCCGCAGCGCAAAGATATCCGCAGCCGTAGCATGACCTCGGTTAATGAGCGCAAGCGTATGCCGCGACGAGATGCCAGCCTGACCAAGGGCGAACCCCTTAACGAATCCGGCCTTCTCCAGCAGCCAGGCAGCCGGAAGTTTGACCATGCCGTCTGCGGCTGGCCAATGAGGAACCTCGCCAACGGGAAGTTGAAGATTGGCGGCGATCTGATCGAGCGCAGCCGGAGCGACAACAGGATTCTTGAAAAAAGATCCCGCGCTTCGGCAGTCCGCCTCTCCCTCGACGATCAGCATTCCCTTGCGATGACGAATAGCGCGAACAGCGTGATAGACGTCGAGCGGCGTCGGCGCGGGCCGCTGCGCATCCCAATCGGCAAAGTGCCGCTGCAGATCGGCATAAGCAAGGTTCGGTCGAGCGTCCAGATCGAAGCGAAAGGTCACGGCCGTAACAATATATTGTCCGCGCTGGCTGGTGTTGAAGATGCTGTGGCGATAGGCAAAGCCGCATTGGCTGTGCGAAAGCGTGACGAACGCGCTGGCTTCCATGTCGAAGGCGCGAACCGCCGTAATCGTGCTGGCGACCTCCTGCCCATAAGCACCGACGTTCTGGACGGGAGTTCCGCCAACCGAGCCGGGAATGCCTGCGAGGCATTCGACGCCGCTGATTCCCTGCTCGCACAGGCGCAGCACAACGGCGTTCCAATCGGTGCCCGCGGCGACGGTGTAGTCGACGAAGTGGCCATCATAAAAAGGTCCGACAGGATCATCGATGGCGATGCGGATGACGAGGCCATCGAAGCCCTCATCGCCCACAAGCAGGTTGCTGCCGCCGCCCAGAATGAAGATTTTGAGGCCATGCTGGCGCGCGAATTGAACCGCCTCGACCAGTTCGTCTTCGCTGGCAGCCTCGCAAAAGTACCTCGCAGGCCCACCGATGCGGAAGGTGGTAAACGGAGCCAGCAAAACCTGCTCCTGAACACGGATAGAAAGATTCGGCACGGTTTAGAGACTACAACACCCGCTCCAACTGGCGTGGCACGCGGCAAGACCGTACAATCGATTCAGGCGGCCGTTTCGGCCGTTTCAAGGAGATGCTCATGTATCCAGAGATTATGGTGATTCCCATGCGCGAGGAGCTTACCCGCGCAGGCCTGACGGAAGCCCGCACCGCAGCCGATGTAGATGCTGCCGTGGCGCAACCGGGAACGACGATGGTGGTAGTGAACTCGATCTGTGGATGCGCAGCCGGCAAGATGCGCCCCGGCGTTCGCCTGGCCATGCAACACGGCGCAAAGCCCGACCACGCGGTGACGGTATTCGCTGGTCAGGACCGCGAAGCGACCGAGAAGGCACGCGGCTACTTCGGCGGCCATCCGCCGACCTCTCCCGCAATTGCGATTCTGCGCGACGGTCAGTTGGTGTACCTGATGCAGCGTTCGGCAATCGAGACCTCGACCGCACCGGCCATTGCTCAAGAGCTGACGCGGGCGTTCGACACCTACTGCACGACGACCACCGCTTAGAAAATAGAACCGATCAAGCGAGCCGGACACCCTGAAAAGGTGTTCGGCTCGCTTATTTAATCTGACTCATCCTGCGACAGTTTTTGCCGATGAAGGAAGTAGCTATGGCAACCTTCAGCCACATCACCTCTCCTCTTCAGTCTGTTCCGGGGATGGAACCGCAGGCCGATTCCATTCGCTTTCCCTATCTGCTCAAGCGAACCGATGGAGAGATCGTCGGCGACAGCGCAGCCATGAAGCGCCTGCGCCTGCAGGTCCGGCGCATCGGGCCGCACTTTCGCGCGGTGCTGATCCACGGCGAAGGCGGAACGGGCAAGAAGATGGTCGCGCGGTCTCTGCACAAGGAGAGTATCCGAACAGATGGCCCATTTGTTGCGGCTGCCTCTGGCAATCGAATCTCCTATCTGATGAAGATCGCTCGAGGCGGAACACTGTTCTTCCATGGTATCGACGAAGCTCCTCTGGAGACGCAGGATGAGCTGTTGGAGGCTCTGCGAAGGCAGGAATGGTCGCAAGAGGGACTGGCCGCTCCACAGAAGCTGAGCACGCGGATTATCGCTACGACGAAGCAGGACCTGAAGGGATTCGCCGCGTCGGGCCGGTTCCGCCAGGAGCTCTATCAGCGAATCGCCATGGTGCAGATTGGAGTGCCTCCTCTGCGTGAACGGATGGAAGATGTGCCGGCATTGGCAATGCATTTTCTCGCTGGATTCGAAAGACAATATCGGCAGACGTTCACCATAGCGAAGAAAGCGATGGAATTGCTGCAATCCCATCGCTGGCCGGGTAACGTTCAGGAGATGGAAAGCGCGCTTGAAAATGTAGTTCTGCAAAATAAGGGCGGAGAGATTCAGGCGTGGGAACTTACCCTTTCAACCACATCCTCCGAAGTCAACCGGAACGAGGCTTCTGAAGAGGTTCCCATGAAAACCGCTCGCTTGCAGGAAGTAGTTGACCGTCATGTCCTTCGCGTCCTGCATGACTGCGCAGGCAATAAGCTGAGAGCGGCGGAGTTGCTGGGAATCAGCCGTTCCACGCTGTATCGAATGCTCGATAGCTGTTCACTCCAGGTTGCAGATACTTTACCGTTGGTCTATGAAGTGCCTGGAGTTGCAAGGTTCGCTTCGGAAAAAAGGACATCCCACGAGGAATCGAGATAGAGCCAGCGCTGGGTGCTGAACCAGCTGGTCGGCATCTCGGGAACGTGCAGGAGTCCATGACCACCGACGCAGATCAGCTCGGTTCCGTTCCATGCGAGGAAGGTTCGGGACGGTTGCCCCACACGCGCAGGGTTGGTCAGCTTGCCAAGACAGACGGGGCAGCGCTTTCTCTGGTCGCGAAGGGTCCAGCGCAGGGCAAACAGGCAGATGGAGAAGGAGGCTACGATCTGAATGTAGTCGGAGTTCTCCGGGCTCATCGAGGCGCTGAGATGGGCAAGATCGATCGACGCAAAGTAGACGATGGGAAGGATCAGTGCGAACTTCGCCGCAAGAAAGGCCCAGCGACGGAATTGCTTGTCTCGCGATAGCTTGTGATGCGCTGCGGCGTATTCCCCCAGCGGCAATGACGTTGTGGCCGGGAGTGCAAGAAACGCGAGAATAACAGTGAAGAGAAAGATGTTGAAGGTTCCGCTCGCCCGGCTGGATAGCGAGTTACAGGTGAGGTAGTCGGTATCGTCAGGCCCCACAGCAACGGACATCTCCCATCGATCGGAAAGATGGTTGTGTGCGGGCGAGGGCTCGAGATGACCCACTAAAAAGCCGCGTGCCTCCGCGGGGATTGCCGCGACATTTGCATCGGGTTCAAGCAACCAGGCATCGACTCGTCCGGGCAGTCTCCATTGATCGGCAGGAATCACTCCAAAGATCTCGGCCCGGCTATTCCCAACAAGGATGGTCGCTCCCGACACTTTTTGACCTTTACCGAAATATTTTTGCCATGCCTCATCGGTAATAACAAGTTTGGGTAAGTCATCCTTCAGGATGCGATCGGGGTTTAATAGTTGGATCGGCAGGCCAAGCAAGTCGAATAGGTTTCCGCTGGATTGTGCGACCGACAGCTCGATCGAACGATGGGGCGACAGGGCCACAGACCGGATCACAGGTTGATAGAAGGCGAAATCGCTGAAGAGCTTCTGCTTCTTCTCTCTCCAGGCACGAAACTGCTCTGCCCGGATCGTCGGATAGCCTGTTCCGGATAATCCTGAGCGGGTAATGAGCATAAGACGATGTGCATCGCGATAAGGCGAGGGCTGCGCCGCGATACGGGCACCGGGCAGAAACATTAGGAGACATCCCGCAGCAGCGGCGATGCCTGCCAGAAAAAGAAGACACCGCGCAGCAGACGAGAGCGGTTGCCTCGGTGGGAGAGCACTTCGCAGGTCCCGCCGAAGACACACGGCATCCTGAAACGCTCCGAAGCAGAAGTCGGCGACCTCTCGTTCAGCCTGCCACAGGATTGCATCCTCCGCTCCGCAGGCCTGGCGAACATGCCAAGATTCGGCACGCCACTCCTTCAACCACTCTGTCCGCTGACCGCGCGGGATCAAGAGTGCGGCCACACTGAGGGTCGCGAGATTAAAAGCCCGGAAAGCTCGAATCGCTAGAGGTTTCATATAGATTCGACCTCGGTGGAGGGGATGAGCTTTGTGAGCAGAGGATATCTTTTTCGCGATGCTTCGAGGGTGGTATTTCCGACACGCGTGAGCTTGTAGTACTTTCTCGGCGGACGCTGTTCGGCATCCGCGATGGATTGCTGCTCCCAATGAGAGCGAATCAACTCATCGCGTTCCAACCGGCGCATGGCGGGATAGACCGTTCCGCTGGGAAGGCCGGTTACCTCCATGACGCTAAAGCCATAGACGTAACCGGCATTAACAGCTTGAAGAATCAACGCAGCAGTGTGAGAGAGCCGAGGTTCGCCTGTCATGCGCTCATTCTAACTATGTAGCACACTACTTGAATAGTCTTATTAAGGACCAGTTACACCAATACCAGGCGCTTAGTTCCCTGCGGCGCCCCCTGTCCTTTCCAGGGTGAACGCCGCGGCCTGGAAATCGCCTCGCAACTCTACATCGACTCCACGATGCATCCAGTAGGCTCCGCTCGCCGAGGCTGGCGTGTCCTTGGCCAGTTTTCCGTCAAGCGGAGCAATGCGGTAGTTGGCGTTGGCATCCAACCCGCGAAGGTAGATGCGAGGGAATGGATATCGCTCACGGCTGGAATGCAGAAAGGCGAAGGCAACTGCCTGTTTGCCATCGCGCGAGACAGACTCGGTTACGGACTGCTCACTGTTATTTTCTGGCGTAATGAGCCGGTACAAGGAGCCGCGCTGTACGGTCTCGCGAATCGACTTGTACTGGGCAACCATCTTTTTGGCTGTGGCGAAGTCGTCGGGCGTCCACTTGTTCAGGTTGGCACCGATGCCGAGAGAACCCTGCATGGAAGAGAGAAAGCGATATTCGAGCGAGAGTGTGCGGTTGTTCACCCATGTCGGCGAGTCGGTGACCCACGCCATCATGATTCCCGGGGTGTAAGCGTAGGTGAAGCCATCCTGAATCAGCAACCGATCGTAAGCGTCGGTGTTGTCGGACGGCCAGACCTCATCCGTCAGCTTCATGATCCCTAGATCCACACGGCTGCCGCCGCCGGAACAGCTTTCAATCTCTACGTTTGGATGCTTCGCGCGCAGTTCCGCGAGGATGGAATAGAGATTGCGGATAAAGTCGACGTAGACTTTTTTCTGATCTTCCGGAGCGACCGCGGGCCAGCCCGGCTCGGACCAGTTGCGGTTATAGTCCCACTTGAGAAATGCGATGTCGTTCTCGTTGAGAAGCTTGTCGAGGAAGCCGTAAACGTAGGCGCGCACGTCGGGCCGGGCAAGATTGAGCACCAGTTGATTGCGTCCTTCGCTACGTGGACGCCCGGAGAAGTTCAATACCCAATCGGGATGCTTGCGGTAGAGATCGCTATTGGGATTGACCATCTCCGGCTCTACCCACAGGCCAAAGTCCATGCCGAGGGAGTGGACCTTGTCGATGAGCGGCTTAAGTCCGTGGGGGAACTTCTGCGGATTGACGTACCAATCGCCGAGTCCGGCGTGGTCGTCCTTGCGCTGGCCGAACCAGCCATCGTCCATGACAAAGCGTTCGACACCGAGGCTGGCAGCCTTTTCTGCGAGAGCCATCTGGCCGGCTTCATCGACACGAAACTCGGTCGCCTCCCATGAGTTGTAGAGGACAGGACGCAGCTTCGGAGTTGGCGCGTGCGGGAGCAGAGAATCGATTTCAAAGCGGTGCATCATTCGCGATGCGCCGCCAATGCCGTGGCTGGAGTATCCGCCATAGAAATATGGAGTCTGAAAATGTTCGCCCTTCTGCAGACGGTAGCCGAAGTCAAAAGGGTTGAAACCGCCGGTAACGCGCACTTGCTGCAGCTGATCCTGTTCGACTGCCAGCTGCCACGAGCCGCTCCATCCAAGCGCGCCGAACCATGCCTCGCCGCTATCCTGATCGCTGTCGCCAACATGGTCGATTGCGAACCATGGATTGTTTTGCGCGCCGGTGGTGCCTCGGCGGCTCTCGAGTACGGTCTTGCCAGGATGAACTGGCTGCTCCTGTACATTCCACTCGGCGGCCCACCGTCCCGTGAGGTAACGCAGCCGATAATCTGTGCCGCGGGGCAGGTTCCAGGTTGCCGCCTCAACCTGTTCGATGGTGAAGGGAGCATCGGTGCGGTTTTCGATCTCAGCCGAGCGGCGCAGGATGCCGGTCTCGGCGTCGACCTGATACTGCAGCGTGACGTAGACCTCGCGCGAGATGTCCTTCATCACGATGTCAAGCTGGTTGCCATCGATTCGGTGTGAGACATATTTCAAGACGAGGTCGCGGTTTCCGTCGGGAAAGGTAATCTTCAGGTCGGGTTCGACGTAGAGACCGACACCCCAGCCGACGAACTCGTGCGGAGTGGTTGTGATGGGGGGGTCGAAGGCGGCTGATTCGGGCATAGCCTTGGCTGTAGGGAAGCTATCGTTGGCGCCGAGGCGTTTGCCCCAGTAGAGGGACTGGAGCTGCTGGTTTTCATTGACTCCAAAAACATAGCTTGTATCGGCAGCATCGATGCGGAAGACGCGGGTGGCAACGTCGAAACGAATCGTGGCGGCCCCTGTCTCGGCTCTCGCGGTAGCAGTCTTCAAGCCGAGGAAGACCAGAAGTGTAAACGCACAGATCTGTGCGATGCGGCGAACCTGGCGTTTACCAGATAAAGATGCGAATGATGGGTCGTGCCTCTCGTACATTAGCTAGCTCCTCACAACTACAGACTGGTTCGACGAAAATTGACCGGCACTATGGCAGCCAGCGTAAACATACGACCGCGTTTCGGCAATGCAACCGAAATGATGCTGTGGGCTACACACAAGAAATGTATGTCACCGCGTTCTGTCCGCAACAGCGACAGAGAGCAGTGTATCGCCCATCGTCAAAGTCAGGTTTTCCTTCCTATTCCGGCGTTGAAAGCAAACGTTCTCTTGACGTTGACGGACCTTCGGGACTAGAACGGGGTCTCGCGATTATCAAGAGGAGCATCCTCATGAAGCCTGGCCTATCCCGTCGCAAATTCATAATGTCTGCTGCCGTATCGATGGTTCCTTCGGCAGTCGCCATCGCACAACCTAAAGGCACGCGCCTGATGGCGATGTAATGTTGTTGGCGCACTTGTTCTGGCTGAGCTTTTATTGAAGACAGCTAATCCCTGCTGTCTCCAATACAGATTGACTCAGGCCTAATCTATCTGGCTAAGCCGCTGATCTTTAGGTCTGCTGATAGAGACGGTATGTTTCGTCCTTGATTTCGGGAAAAGGAACCATACGGACCTTACCGGCGTCCGTCGCGACCTGCCAGATTGCAGAGTTGCCGATGCGCTGGGCGGCGAGTAGTTGCTTTTGGGTTATTGTCTCCGCAGCAGGCTCGATGGCAAAAAGAGCAACGGGGCCGTAGAGGAGAGCGACAACTTGAGGATGCTGTTCGTCAATCGGGGCCAGTCGGAGCGGCATGTCGAGCGAGAGTTCAATCCGGTCGCCGTCCTTCCAGGTACGGTCGATGGTTGCCCATGTTCCCGGTGTGAGCGCTGTGTCGATTGGCTTGCCGTTGACCGTCACCTTTGTGCTACGCCCAGCCCATGCGGGAATGCGCAAGGCGACGGCAAAGCGTTCTGGATGCGAGATCGCCAGGTGCATGCTGGTGTCGCCATTTGCCGGATACTGTGTCTGCTGGGTAAGCGAGACGCGGGCGTTTCCCTGCTGCCAGGTGACACGCGAGGGCACGTAAAGGTTAACGTTGATTCCTTTGGCGCCACGGAAATAAGAACTGATGCCGTAGTCGGCAGTGAGCTGCGGGAAAGTACCTGAACAACACGGCCATTTCTGCTCGTAGTCTACTTTCTTCGCGTCGTGGTTGTAGTCCGAGTAGTAGAAGCTCACGCCGTCGGAGCGGATAGGACGAGCGCCAAGAATAGTGTTGTAGAGGACGGTCTCCATGCTGTCGCCATAACGACTGTCGCCGGTAACGCCCATGAGATAGCGAGTAATTTTGAAGTGGCCATAAGCGCCACATGGTGTTTCAAAGCTGCTGTGGGTTTTGGCGAGACTATCTGCAAGCCCGTTTCCATTGGGATCCTGAAAGGTTTCGTTAGGGCCCCATCCGCCAGTGGCAAAACTTTGCTGCTGGACAAAGGCGAAGCCATTGCGGGCGGCGGTCAGATGTTTTTGGCTGCCGTCGGTAAGGTAGGCCTGCATGGCCGAGTTGAGCGCATTGACGTGGCTGTAAGCATGCTGGCCAGGCAAGACATTCTTGTTTTCAGAAAGCGGATCAAAGTAGGTGTCGTCTTGCAGGAAGCGACGGGCAAGCTGGCGATAACGAGAGCCTGCGCCTCGCTGGTAAGCGAGATAGAAGTTCTCGGGAAGAGTGTAGGTTTCGTCCCAGGTGAAGGAAATGTTCTTATGAGGGCGCGCCATCATCTCGGCACGGTCGAGGGCTTTGGGTGGAAGGAACGGCAGCACTGCATCCGTGGCGCGATTGAGTACGGCAAGGGCCTGAGGATCGCGAGCAAATTGATGTGCATCAATGAGGCCACAGTTGGTCTTGTCGAAGGTATAAGCCGGAATGCAATAGTCCTGATAGAACTTCTGGCTAATCGTGGGCGAGAAACCTGCTACGAGGCGTTGGACCTTGGCCTGAGTTGCCTTGTCGCCAGTGACTGCGTAGGCACGCGCGAGTCCTGAAAGATACTGACCGAAGCTATGGCCGGGAATGTACCCGGTCATGTTCCGAGGGGGATCGAAGAGGCTCGAAGGAGAGTACCAGCCGCCCATGTCTTCGCCGGGCGCAGGCAGACCGGAGAGCTGACGAAAGGGCTTGAGCAGGCTGTCCTCGTTGAGATCAAGGAAGAGTCGATGGTTATGGCGAAATTGCACCAACATGGGCCCATCGAGAAGCTGGACATCCTGATATTCAAACTGTGTGAGCGGTGCCGTAGACGCGGAGGCATTCATCGGCGCAGCGAGCGCGGGCGTATTGCGGAGGACTGCGCTACCGGCAGCGAGTGCTGCTCCACTCCTAAGAAAAGCTCGACGGGTTGGCTTGATCATCATAAAAATCCTTTGAGCTAGAAGAGACACGGTCTTTGGCAGCAGAGAGAAATCGTTTACTCATTTTGTACAAGCTATACTTTTGCCAAAGCGGAATGAGAGTAGCACTGGAAACCTCTTGCTGTAAACTCTCGTTCTTTGGACGATGAATAAAGAGGTTTTGCTATCTGCCACCCCATCGCCCGGGGCTGGGTTCAACGCGGCGAAGTAGATGATTGTGCTTCCTCGAGAACGTACTTTGTTTTTGCCTTTTCGTTGTGGTCCTTGGCTTCTTGTAGCTGCTTCACAAGTGCCGCGATCCTGGTAGCGTGCCTCAACTTATGTTCGGCAAGCAGTTCCTGATAAATTGCAGCCTCGTCGTAGGGGTCGCGCTTTGTCGCTTCCTGCGCCTCGGCTATGGTTTCCGCGAGGTCGTTGTGACGAAGCAAAAGAACACAGAGCAGATCGCGAGCGGGTTGATAGCTGGGTTCGAGCCGTACAGCGCGCCGAGCTGTAGAAATTGCTTTCTCAATCACCTTCTCATCTGCATTCGCTGTCTGCGAAAGTGCTTCCGCGTATAGATATTGCAGGAGAGGATCATTGGGGTGAAGCTGGCTCTGCTGAGCAAAAAGTGCAAGGGCAGCGACTGGATCATGCTTCTGGCTAAGAAGCATGCCCATTGCATCTTCAGCGAACGACAATTGCGGATTGAGTTGATGCGCTTTCTCAAAATCTCCGAGCGCAGCATCCACCTG
>NZ_DATKQC010000421.1:0-34085 GCF_035532915.1 Edaphobacter sp. | reverse complement strand
CAATGGGTGGAGCCGGAGGGAATGTGGTCTTTGCTGGGCGGAGGAGCGATGCGGCCGTCCAGCGTCATGCCGGCTTTGAGGGTGACGAAGGGGCGATGGTGCTGGATGAAGTGGGCGAAGGCGTCGTTGAGGTCGCGGGCTGGTTGCTGGAGGATGCCGAGGGTGACTTCAATGCCGGCGGCGCGAAGTTTGGCGATTCCCTGGCCACTGACCTGCGGGTTAGGGTCTTCGGTGGCGACTACGGCTCGGGCGATGCTGGAGGCGATGAGGGCGTCGGCGCAGGGGCCGGTTCTTCCGTGGTGGGAGCAGGGCTCGAGGGAGACGTAGGCGGTGGCTCCGGTGACGTCGTGGCCGCGTTCGCGGGCTTGCTTGAGGGCGGCGATCTCGGCGTGGTCGCGTTGGTCGTAGAGGTGAGCGCCTTCGCCGATGATCTTGTTTTCTTTGACGAGGACGCAGCCTACCTGCGGATTGGGCGAGGCGAGGGCGACGGTTTCATGGGCGAGGGTGAGCGCCCGCTGCATGAAGGCTTCGTCTTTTTCGTTGTGGAGCGGAGTTGCCATGCTCTCAACAGGATAGCCTGTCAGGCTTGCATTGATCGTAGTTGGGAATGTAGAGCAGTATCGCTTCAAGCCTGCTATCAGAAATGCACCAACAGAGGTAATGATACAAAGCAGATCCTCCGTTTCCTGCCCGGCGAGCGGAGAACTCCCGGCTGGTTTTGCCGATGGAACCGGGAAATAGCATGGATCAATTGGTTGGCATTTAAGTCGTACTTAGGTTGGATGACACGTCTACACAATGCGAATAGCATCGAGCAGTTCAACAAAATGATGACGAATCGATCGTTCAGGCGATGAGGCCAGTCGGCTTCCAGCGCGGTGCGGTTGATGGGACGCATGACCCCATTCCAGAGAGTGTGGGGCGGGAAGGATTCAGTTCAGGAGACTTATGAGACGCGCATGGCTGCTGGCAATTTTCTGTGGTGTGATTTTTAGTGCTGTCGCGGTCGAAGCGCAGACGAACTATGCTGTTTTGCGTGGCGTGGTGACCGATCCGCAACATCTTGCCATTCCTCATGCCACCGTGAAGCTGACCTCGGTCAAAACCGGGGAGTCGCGGGACGTGACGGCGAATGAGCAGGGCGTCTATGAGGCGGGAGGATTGCTTCCGGGAGCGTATTTGCTGGAGACGAAGAGCCAGGGGTTTGCCGTGGCGCGGCGGTCGCTGCAGCTTGAAGTGGGGCAGCAGGCGACGCTGGATGTGGCGCTGACGGTGGGGCCGGACAGCCAGACGGTGACGGCGGTGACAGCGGCGGAGCTGTTGAAGACTTCGGATGCGAGCGTGGGCGAGGTGGTGGACCAGCGGGCGGTGGCGCAGTTGCCGCTGAATGGACGGATGCTGGTGGACCTGATGCTGACCGTTCCCGGGGCGCACGTGGGGATGGGGGCGCAGACGGGAGATACGAGTCCTTTGTATTGGCGGCCGGGGCAGCGGTCGGCGATCAGCGTGGGGGGAAATCGCCCGAACTCGAATTATTTCCTGCTGGACGGAGCGACCAATACCGACCCGACCTTCAATACGCAGAACTTCAGCGCGTCACCGGATGCGGTGCAGGAGTTTCAAGTTCAGATTGGAAGCTACTCGGCGGAGATGGGCGGCGCGGGTGGCGGACAGGTGAACATTGTGACGCGGTCGGGCGGGACGCGGCTGCATGCGACGGCTTATGAGTTTCTGCGCAACGGATCGTTGGATGCCCACTCGTTCAACGACATGGGCGGGACGAATCACCTGGTGCAGAACAACTTTGGCGGCTCGCTGAGCGGCCCGGTGCTGCCGGGGAAGAAGACGTTCTTTTTTTTGAACTATGAAGCACTGCGACATGTTCAGGCAGACACGATGACGATGACGGTGCCGACGTCGGAGGAGTCGGGCGGCGACTTCAGCATGAGCGGGGTGACGATCTACGATCCGGCGACGACGGTAGCCAATCCGCATTACAACCCGGCGCTTCCGGTGAGTCGGCAGAACCCGCAGTTCACGCGTCAGCCGTTTCCGGACAACGTCATTCCTGCGAGCAGGCTGAGCCAGGTGGCGGTGACGATGCTGACGAAGTATGTGCCCCAGCCGAACCTGATGATGGGCATGGGGGGTGGGATGACCATGATGGGGCAGCCGACGGTGGTGGGTTCCGGCAACGACTCCAACAACTATCTGGATGTACGCAACGAGGTCCATTACACCGATCAGGGGACGGTGCGGCTCGACCGGCAGTTCAATGCCAGCAATACGGGATTTGCGCGGTACAGCGCGGGCGGCGAGCATGGGTTTATGCCGGAGAATATGCCGGGGTTCGGCTACCTGCATGACAATCTTTCGCAGCAGGGGATGGGGTCCTACAGCCACGTCTTTACGCCGTCGCTGCTGAATGTGGCAACGGTGGCGGTGTCGCGGTTGAGCATGAACCATACGACGGAGAGCGCAAATAAGAACGACATTACAGGCGAGTTGGGGATTACGGGGGTAGGATTTGGAGGACCGGGTGCATGGGGAGCGCCGTACTTTGCAGTACAGGGATATTCGCCGATCGGCGACAGCTTTTCGGCGACACCGATGCACTCGTGGGACACGCTGGTGGAGGGACGCGACACGCTGACGTGGCTGTTGGGACGGCATAGCCTGAAGTTTGGCGGAGTCTATCAGCGCTTTATCTGGCCGATGTGGGGTTTTTTCCAGAACCGTGGCTTCTACCAGTTCACGAACGGCTTTACGACCGACATTGGAGCGAACGATGGCACCGGCTCGGCATTGGCGAGTTTTCTTCTGGGTCTGCCCGCGGTTCGCCAGCGGCAGGCGGGAATTCCGCAGATGAACCTGAGCCAATGGTACGGCGATGGATATGTGCAGGACACCTTTCGGCTGACGAGCAACACGACGCTCGACTATGGCGTGCGCTATGAATATATGAGTGCGCTGATTGATAGGAGATATACCAACACTAACCTGACATTCGCATCCGATGGAACGCCGAGTGTGTTCATCGGTGGACAGAATGGAATGCCGAAGGGGTTGATGTATCCCAACCGGGCGAACTTCGCGCCGCGCCTCGGGATCTCACAAAATGTGCCGGGCCGGGGACTGGTTCTACATGCGGCGTATGGAATCTTCTATACGCCGGTGGACATGAATACATGGTGCAACCAGCGGCATAATGTGCCGTATACGTTCCCGGAGACCAACCAGAGCGACAACTTTACGCCGTCGATCAACGGCTTCAATTTCGCCCCGGCGGTGCTGGGCAAGACCGTAGTCAGCTTTACCGCGATGGAGACGCACCCGTCGCCGCAGTACATCCAGCAATGGAGCGCGTCGATGGAACAGAGTCTAGGGAAGAGCACGGTCGTCGAGATCGGCTATCTGGGCTCGGGCGGATTCCACCTGCAACGCTCGCATCTCATCAATAACGCGCAGCCGGGGCCGGGAGCGATTCAGCCGCGGCGGCCATTCAAGCAGATCAGCTTCGTTCCCAATTCGGTGATTCCTGCTGACGTGACGGTGGCGAGTACGACGTTTGGCGTGAGCACGATCAATCTGCTCGAGAATTCGGCACAGAGCTGGTACGACGCGGGATATGTGAACGTGCGGCGGCGGGCAGGAAGGGGATTGAGCTTCCTGGCGAACTATACCTGGTCGAAGAGCTTGTCGAATGCACCGGATTTTCGTTCGCCGATGTTCGAAGCGGCGATTCCGCAGAATAATAACGATCTGGCGGCGGAGAAAGGCCCGGCGTGCGATGTGCGGAATCGCGTTGCGCTGAGCGCGGTATACGACGTGCCGGAGTGGGGAAGGAGCCGATTGACTCGCGCCGTGACCACGGGCTGGCGCACCTCGGCGATCTTTCAGGCGCAGAGCGGGTTTCCGCTGACGATCTCGGTATTTGGCGATACCGCGAATGCGGGCACGGCGCTGGGTGAGAATCCCATACGGGCCAATGTTACCGGCAAGCAGGTCTTTGCGCCGGGGACGAGGAATGCGACGAACTGGTTCAATCCGGCGGCGTTCGCGGCTCCGCCAGCCTATACCTTTGGCAATGCCACCAGAAATTCAGTTGTGGGGCCAGGGATGGAGACGACCGATGTGAGCGTGGTGCGCAGCTTCGCGCTGGGCGAGCTGATGAGGCTGGAGACGCGAGGCGAGTTCTTCAACGCGCTGAACCACACCAACCTGGGAACGCCGAACCGGTTTGTGAATACGGCGGGGTTCGGGTCGATCACCGAGGTGACTACGCCCGGACGAGAGATCCAGCTGAGCGCGCGGCTTTCATTCTAAGCATTGAATCTGGGGCCTTTGCTGGTGGTGGCGGCAAAGGCCTAAATATTTAGGTTGACAGATGCCAATGTTCGGTCCTAAACTCCTATTTGTTTAGGAGATGCGATGGTCGGACGAAAAAAAGGGACGAATGCTCTTACTCCGCTTGAGCTGCAGATTATGCAGGTGCTTTGGAGCGAGGGGCCGAGCAATGTGCAGCATGTGCAGAAGAGCCTGCTGCCCGGCAATGAGCTGGCTTACAACACGGTGCAGACCATGCTGAACGTTCTGCACCGCAAGGGAAGGGTGGGACGCTCTTTGGAGGGGCGGGCTTTTGTCTATAGCCCGGTCGCCTCGAAGGAGACGGTGCTGGGGCAGGCTGTGCGTGATCTGGTCGAGCGCATGTTCGGCGGGTCTTCCGAAGAACTGGTGATGAGCCTTGTCAAAAGCCGCCAGGTCGATCTGGAGCGGATCGCGGATCTGAGCCGGAAGATGGCGCAGGAGAGAGGAGAACAGGATGAGTAGCGTCTCTGGCTTTGTCGTCTCTTATCTGGTCAACGCTGTTTGGGAGGTCGTCCTGATTGCCGGGGCGGGATGGCTGGTGAGCCGCCTGGTCAAAAGAGTTGGCGCGCAGGCGGAGCATTTTGTGTGGGTCTCGACGCTGGGGCTTGCGATTGTGATGCCGGGGCTGCCTTTGCTTCGGTGGTTGCTGGCGTTGCTGTATGTTCCCCATGCGGCTGGCGGGAGCTCTTCGATCGTTATTGCTGCCGCCCAGGATGGCGGCCTGATTTCGCGAAATGTTTATACGCTGCCTGAGATTTTTGTCGTGTCTTTGCTGGCGCTCTATTTGGGGGCGGTGCTCTACTTTGCGGTGCGGCTCGCCTGGTCGTTGCGTTCCGCGGCACGGTTGCTGAGGCAGGCGCGTCCTCTCTTGCTGACGACGGAGCAGGAGGAGGTATGGCGGAGTTGCAGGCGAGCGTTCTCGGTGGATGCGGCTCGGATGCTTGAGTCTTCGCGCATCGCGGGTCCGGTGACGCTGGGGCTGCGGGAGCCGGTGCTGCTGGTGCCGAGCGACTTTGCCGCGGAGTGTTCGGCACAGGACCTGCTGGCTGCGCTCGCGCATGAGTGCGCGCATATAAAGCGGCGCGATTTTCAGAAGAACCTCTTCTACGAGATTGCAAGCCTGCTGCTGGTTTTCCATCCCGTGGTGTGGATGCTGAAGTCGCACATCGCGCAGACGCGCGAGATGATCTGCGATGGCATGGCCACGGATGGGCCTATCGATTCGCGCAGGTATACGGAATCTCTGCTACGGCTCGCGACCATGGTCGCTGTGGGCTCGCGAGCTTATCCCTCTCACGCCATCGGGATCTTCGATGCCAACATTCTGGAGAAGCGAATCATGATGATGAATCTCAAGAAGCCACGCGTCAGCTCCGCGATGAAGTATGGTCTGGTGATTCCGGCAACGGTGTTCCTGCTTTCGGTAGCCGTGGGCGGGGCGGCGATGGCTGTGGTGATTGAGCCGCCAAACTCTACTCAGACAGCCGATCGGGCGCAACCGTATGGGCAGGTCTACCACCTTGGCAAAGACGTGACTGCGCCTGTTGTGGTCTGGTCTGTGGAGCCTGAGTATCCTGAGGCTGCTCGAAAGGCGAAGGACAGATTTGGAGGGACGTGTCTGATTGGACTGGTTGTGGACTCGTCGGGGATGGTTCACGATGTTCACGTCAAGCGTTCGCTTCGTCCTGACTTCGATGCGAATGCGGTCAAGACTGTTGAGCAATATCGCTTCAAGCCTGCTACGCGAGCAGGAAAGCCGGTAGCAGTTGCGCTGAATATAGAAATTAATTTTCAGAAGTTTTAAAGAGGATGTTTGGATTTCGGGTGCGGCGTTGGATGGATGCCGCGCCCGAAATTACTTTGCGCCGGGATGGGCTGCGATGAGTGCGGGCAGGATGATTCCGATCATGATCTTGTTGGGGGGCGCGCCGTTGGAGTTGTAGTCGCCAGCCGTGAAGACGGCTACGAAGTCGTATTGCGGGAGGATGTAGATCTTTTGGCCTCCGTTGCCCTGCGCGGCGCTCATGGTCACGCGCTGTACGCCGCTGGGTGTGGTGACGTTCAGGTAGGGATGCCACCAGAAGTAGCCGTAGTCGGTGCCGTCGACCTGGCTTTGTGTGGCGAGAGATGACCGCACCCACGAGGAAGAGATGACCTGATGGCCTTTCCATTTTCCGTTGTCGGCGAAGAGGATGCCGAGCTTGAGCATGTCGCGTGGGCGGAGATGGATCTGCGAGTACTCCTTGTTGGCGTTGGTCAGGTTGTAGTTCCATGTCCAGTTGTTGCGCGGGATGCCTAAAGGAGCGAAGAGATTCTTCTGGGCGAAGTCGGGAAGCTGCATGTGGGTTGCGTTTTCGGTCATGCGGCCTACGACAGCGACGCCGCCGGAGCAGTAGAAGCCCTTGCTGCCGGGGTTATTGATTATGGGGAGATCGAGTGTGGCCTTGACCCAGTCGGACTGGTCGTCGATGACGGTTTCGCGACCCGGAGAGGTGGAACTGTGGTCGTTGCAGTCGAGGCCGGAGCTCATGGAGAGGAAGTTGCCGAGCGTGATCGCCGATTTGCGCGGGTCAGGATTTGCGTAGCTGGTGTAGCTCATGTGAGGGAGCACGGGCTCGTTGGCTCCGGTGAGTGCGCCGCGATCGATGGCGATGCCGGTGAGCGTGCTTACAACTGATTTGGTGGCGGAGCGGAGTTGATGCTGGCGAGCGGCGTTGTAGCCGTAGAAGTACTCCTCCATGACGAGGTGGCCGTGCTGGTAGAGGAGGACGCTGTGGACGTCTTGGTAGGTGCCGTCGAGGATGCCTTGCACGATGGCGTCTGCTGTGGCTTCGCCGAGGTCTGAGTGGGTGATGCTGGCGACGGCGATTCCGTCGTGGAGATCGGCGGGCAGGTGGTAGTGGTAAGTGTCGCCTTTGCTCTGTGGCCAGGGATGGGCGAGGGCGGCGGACTCTGGCGTGATGGAGAGTGAGATGCGCGGATGGAATTGACCGCCTTCTTCGTAACCGGTTACTTTGCCGCTGGCGTCGCGGAGGAAGGGGATCTTTTCGCCGGTGAGGGTGGTGAATTCATCGGCTTTCGAGGGAAGGAGCTTGTACTTTGCGTCATCCTGGACGGCGAAGAGTTGGTCGCCGGCGACGATCTCGAGAGTGTGGCCGGGATGGTCGGTGTACGTTCCCTGGTAGTCCGACAGAGGCGCTTGTGCGTTGACATTTTGCGAGTTGAGGCTTGGGGTCAGCAGGGCGAGCAGGAGTGCGAGTGTCGCGTAACGCATTCGGTCTCCGGGAATGGATGCAGAGTTTGGAGCGACCAGTCTATCTGTATTGCGCGGTGACGACGTTACAGGGTGCGTTTGAAGAGGGGCGTTGCTATCAGGAGCGCGCCTATGCCGAAGGCGAAGAGGAAGAGGATGTCGGGATAGATGGCGGTGAAGCCTCCGTCTTTGAGCAGGATGGCTTTGAAGCCGTGGACGGCGTAGGTGAAGGGATCGACGTCGGCGATGGCGCGCAGCCACGGGGGGAGGCCGGAGACGGGCGAGATGGCTCCGCTGGGGAAGAAGAGCAGGGTGTTGAGGACGCCGAACATGGCGCGAGGGACGAGCGGGTCTTCTACGCGCACCATCATCAGGAACATCATGCCGTTGAAGGCGACCGAGGTGGCGACGATGAGGAGTGAGAGCTGCAGAAGCGCCATGGGGTTGAAGATGGCTCCAATGCCTGCGAAGAGCGAGCCGATGACGGTGAGGCAGATGCCGGAGAGGATGGCTTTGATGGAGCCTGCGAGGTTGAGGCCCATGACTAATTCGAGCCGCGTGATGGGAGTGACGAGGTAGCCCTCGTGGACGCCGCGTGCCTTGTCGTCGATGTACAACATGCCGCCGCCGATCATGACGGCGACGTACATGGCGAGGGAGATCGAGCCTGCGAGGAGGTACTTCATGTACTCGACGTAGGGGTAGAGCTCGACGATCTTGAGAACGACCTGTTTGACGACGAGTGGCTGGATGATGGGAGCGTTGAGCGCGTCGACGAGGGACTGCATCTCGGCCTCGAGAGAGTCGCTCATGACCTGGTCGGTGTTGTCGACGACGAGACCGATGTTGGGGGAGTCGCCTGCGAGAACCCGGCGGGAGTATTGCTTTGGGATGATGACGGCGGCGTCGATCTTGCCGGTGCGCACGTCTTCGCGGGCCTGCACCTCGTTGGTGTAGGGGACGGTGGTGAAGGTGCGGATGTTGGCGGCGATGGCGTCGAAGGCTTCGTGAATTTTGAGCGACTGCGAGCCGTGGTCGTAGTCGACGACGCCCATGCGGGCGTTGCGGATCTTGCCGCCGAAGGCGTGGCCGAGGATGAGCAACTGCACCAGCGGCAGAGTCATCGAGACCATCATGAGGGCGGGCGAGCGGAAGAACTTTCGCATCTCGCGTTCGACGATTGCCATCATTCGGTTCATGGCTGCATCCTGTTCATGGTTGCATTCCGGGCCGCGGCGGCATGACGAAGGCTGCCGCTTTGACTTGTTCGTCGCGAAGTGCGCGTCCAGTGTAGTGGACGAACACGTCGTCGAGGGTGGTGTTCTGCACGCTAAGGGACTTGATGATTTCACCGCGGCTGGCGGCCATCTGAACCAGCTGCATGGTGGTGAGCGAGCCGCTGGAGGTCATGATGCGGTACATGCCGGAACTTTGCGATTCGACTGACATGACATCTGCGAGTTTCCTTAGACGCTCGGGCCACTCGGTGGACTCGTTGGTGAACTGGACTTCGACTACGTTGGTGCCGGGGACGTTGGCCTTGAGGGCCATCGGGGTATCGAGGGCTACGAGCTTGCCGTGATCGACGATAGCGATGCGGTCGCAGAGGCGGTCGGCCTCGTCCATGTAGTGGGTGGTGATGAGCATGGTGAGGTGATGCTTGTTCTTGAGGTTGTTGAGCATCTCCCATACGGCGACGCGAGAGACGGGATCGAGGCCGGTGGTGGGCTCGTCGAGGAAGAAGATGCGCGGGTTGTGGACGAGGCCGCGAGCGATTTCGAGGCGGCGGCGCATACCGCCGGAGAGAGTCTTGGTCTGCGCGTTGCGCCACTTGGTGAGGTCTACGGCTTCGAGCAGCTCGTTAATGTTTTGCTCACGCCGGGCTTTGGGTACGTCGTAGAGCTTGGCGTAGATGGAGAGGTTCTCTTCGACGGTGAGGTCGATGTCGCTGGTGAGTGCCTGGGGGATGACGCCGATCATGCGGCGGACCTCATCTGCGTCGCGCGAGACGTCGTGGCCGCCGATGATGGCTTTGCCGGAGGTGACGGGGATGAGCGTCGTCATCATGCGGATGAGGGTGCTTTTGCCCGCGCCGTTGGGGCCGAGCAGGCCGAAGATCTCGCCGTCGGCCACGTCGAAGCTGACGCCGTTGACGGCTTCGAAGTCACCGTAGCGCTTGATGATGTTCTGGACGGAGATGGCTGGCTGAGTGGCGGTCATTGGCTTACCAGCTTGTCTTTGGGGACGTAGACTTCGGCGGTCATGCCGAGGGTGTACTTCATGCCGGGGTTGGGGATGAGTAGCTTGAGCTCGATGGTCTTGATGTCGCGCTTGCGGCGGCTGACGTCGCGCTGGGTGGCGAAGTCGGCCTCTGCGGACTTGTTGATGACTTTGCCCTGAATGGTCTCGCCGCTGGGCATGACGACGCGGAGGGTATCGCCGAGCTTGACGGAGTCGGCTTCGGTTTCGGGGAGGGGCGCGTAGACCCAGGTTTGGGTGAGGTCTGTGATGGTGACAATGGGGGTTCCGGCGGCGACGACTTCGCCTTGCCGGGCGGCACGCACGTTGATCTTGCCGGAGATAGGAGCGAGGACATTGGCGTAGTCGAGTTCGACCTGTGCTTGGTTGAGCAGGGCCTGCGCGTTCTGTACATCGCTGCGGGTGGAGGACACGGTTTTTGCTGCGGCCTGTGCCTGAATAGTGTTGGCTACTGCTAGTTTGAGAGATGCGTTGGCTGCGACTACGCTTTGCTTTGCGGAGTCTACGGCGGCTTGCAACGCTCGCAGAGACGTGATGGCCTCGTCGCTCGACTGCTGGCTCATGACGCCTTGTTTGGCGAGAGCGATGGTGCGGTTGCTGTCGGCCTGTTGATGCTCGTAATTGGCTTGCGCCTGTAGCAGCGCGGCGTTTGCTACCTGCAACTGGGCTTCGGCATTTGCTACCTGACTGGTGGTGCTGCCCTGGGTTTGGTGCTGCGTGTCCTGCGACCCTTGTAGTTTGAAGTGCTGGCTAGCTGCTGTGGCTTCAGCGGCGTTGCGGGCGGCGACGAGGTCGTCGCTTTGAATGTTGGCGATGAGTTCGCCAGCAGTGACGGTGTCACCTTCATCGACGGAGAGCTTCTCGATGCGGCCGGGGATCCGTGAACTGACGACGACTTCGTTGGCATCGACGGTGCCGATGAGTTGGAGATCGGTGGATCGGTCGGTCGAAAAGAAGTACCAGAAGAGCCCGATGACCAGAAGGATGCCCATCAGGATGAGGATTCGGTTACGGGCGTTCATAGATTTTTCTCCAGACGGATGGTTTGTCGAGCACAGGCATAGGCATAGCAGCGAGGACTCGACGCACCAGCTTTGCGCCGTGGGCGCGATCGGCGAAGAGGGCGTTGCCGAGAAACTGCACGGCGGCGTTGCGGCGGAGCTTGATGGTTGCGGGATCGAAGGGCTCGAAGGAGAGCGAGAGGCGCATCATCGCGCCGCTCATGAAGTAGAAGACATTGGAGCCGTAGGTCGAGTACATCACCTGCATCCAGTCGATCTCGCATAGCTCGCCGGAGCTAATTCCTTCTTCGACAGCGGCTTGTATTTTTTTGAGGAGCGGAGTGAAAATCCTGCTTGTAAGCGAGGGAATCGAGCTGCTTTTGCCATGATGGAAGCGCACCATCTCCTGCTGCATGAGGCTTTGGAACTCGTGCTGGGTGAGGATGCGATCGAAGTGGTTGAGGGCGAGGCGCAGGAGGAGTTCGCCTGGGGAGCACCTAGTTTGGAGCACGGCGAGGGTGCTCTGCATGACGTTACCGAGGGCTGCTTCAAAGGTTGCGGCGTAGAGTGATTCCTTGTTCTTGAAGTAGTAGTAGAGCAGGGCCTTGTTAACCTTGGCAGATTCGGCGATGGCATCGGTGCGCGCTCCGGCGAGTCCGTGGACGCTGAACTCATGGAGGGCGGCGCGAAGAATCTTCTCTCGGCTTTTGTCGGTGGGGTCTGTCGTGGGCGGGATGGATTTTTTCGAGGCCATTGATTAACTGGTTAGTTAAAAATATACCCCAAAGCCTGCTTATTGAAAATGCTGGGGAGCTATCAGTCGAGGAGCGTGTCAATGAAGGTGGCGCTGTCGAAGGGGAGGATGTCTTCCATCTTTTCGCCTACTCCGGCATAGAGGACGGGGAGTTTGAGTTCGGTGGCGATCGCGAGAACGATGCCGCCCTTGGCGGTGCCGTCGAGCTTGGTGAGGACGATTCCGGTGACTCGGGCGGCTTCGGTGAAGAGGCGGGCTTGCGTCAGGCCGTTCTGGCCGGTGGTGGCGTCCATGACGAGCAGGGTTTGGTGGGGTGCACCGGGGACTAGCTTCTCAGCGGTGCGGCGCATCTTGTCCAACTCCTTCATCAGGTCGGTCTTGGTGTGGAGACGGCCTGCGGTATCTACGATGAGAACCTGCGTGCCTCGTGCTTTGGCGGCGGAGCAGGCGTCGTAGAGAGCGGCGCTGGGGTCACCGCCCTGCTTGGTTTTGATGATAGGGACGTCGGAGCGCTGGGCCCAGACCTCCAACTGCTCGATGGCGGCGGCGCGGAAGGTGTCGGCGGCGCAGAGCAGGACGGTGCGGCCTTGCGAGCGATAGAGGGCGGCTAGCTTGCCGGAGGTTGTGGTCTTGCCGGTACCGTTGACGCCGACCATCATGATGACTTCGGGGGGCGTGGACGGATGATGGATGGGGTGAGATACACCGTCGAGGATCTGCTTCAGCTCGGCTTTGAGGAGCTGCTTGAGCTCGCTGCCGCCCTGGATGCCGGTGCGGAGGGCGCGCTGGCGCAGGTTTTCGATGACGATGGCAGTGGTGGCTGCGCCGAGGTCGGCGCGAAGCAGGACGGGTTCGAGGCCGATGAGGGTGGACTCGTCGACCTCGCGTGTGAGGGCGATGACGGAGCTGATGGACTCGTTGAACGACTCGCGGGTGCGGGTGACCGCCTGCTTCATGCGGTCGAAGAAGCCGCGCTTCTCCGCTGGTTCTAGAGTGGACGCAGCCTCTGGTGTGACGGTGGGCTGGTCGGGTTGCTGCTCAGGTTTGTCGCGTTTGCCGAAGAGAGAAAATGCCATGCTGATGCTAGTTTAGCAATGGCATGGCAGAGTCTGTTTGAAACGGCAACGAGGAGTGGCTAGCTTTTGTCTGCCCGGCCTGAAAACTCTCCGGTTTCTGTCGTCACTCTCACCTTTTCGCCCTCTTTGATGAAGGGCGGGACGCGGACTTCGAGACCGGTTTCGAGCTTGGCCATCTTGGTTCCGCTGCCGCTGGAGGAGTCGCCTCGCGCTGCGGGCTCAGCATAGGTGACGTTCAGCTCGACAAACATTGGCAGTTGCAGACCGATGGGATTGCCGTTGTACTTGTGCAGTTGGAGCTCTGTGCCTTCGATGAGGAAGTCGAGCGCGTTGCCGACCATGTTCTCGTCGAGGGTGAGGGTCTCGTAGCTCTCCTGATCGAGGAAGTGAGAGCCTTGGCCGTCGCTGTAGAGGTAGGAGGCGGGGACGAGTTGCAGGTCGGGTTCCTTGAACTTGTCGCTGGCCTTGAAGGTCTTTTCGAAGACGGCGCTGGTGAGCAGGTTGCGCATCTTCAGACGTACGAGAGTCTGGCCGCCGCGAGCAGTCGGTGTGGTGATGTCTGAATCCAGACAGGCGTAGGGGGCATTGTCAAGCTCGAACATAGTCTTGCGCTTGATGTTGATCGCTTCCATCAGTACGGCCATGAATCCCTCGGAGACAAATTGGCGGGCGAATCGAGAACAACGTGATTTCATCCCTGGATTAAGTATAAGGGGTTTGCCGCGGTGCGCTGTTGTCGGGGGCGACGCTCGTCTGCGAATACTGTTTGAGAAATTCAATAATTGCTCCTATTCAATCGAATTAGTCGTGCTGTCGGTGATAGCATGGGTGCCTCTCGAGAATGAGCGCAGCGGCGGTAGCCAAATTCGGTGCTGTGCTTTTTTCGGAGATACGGACCCAAGCCCATCATGCAGATTAAATCGGTTGTCATTTCGCTCAGTGTCTTCGCCATCACGTTTTCGCCAGCCTTCGCGCAGCAGCAGACGAAGTATCCGTTTCGCGATACCTCGCTCTCCGCCGAAAAACGCATCGACAACATCATTTCGCTGATGACGACCGAGGAGAAGATCGACTTTCTCAGTACGGATACGTCCGTGAAGCGGCTGGGCATCCCCAGCTTCGGCAGCTCCGAGGGAATCCATGGTGTAGTGCAGCGCGAGGTCGCGTCAGGCCCCTATGCGCATCCGGCCATTCCGACAACGCAGTTTCCGCAGCCTCCCGGCATGGGAGAGACGTGGGACCCGGCCATTGTGCGCGAGGCCGCAGGTGTCGAAGGCCACGAGGCGCGGTTCATCTCGCAGACGGCGAAGTACCACCACCCCATCCTGATGCTGTGGGGGCCGCAGGCTGATCTTGCACGCGATCCGCGCTGGGGACGCAGCGAAGAGGTCTATGGCGAGGACCCCTTTTTCAACGGAACCATGGTGACCGCCTTCGTCCATGGGCTGCAGGGGAATGATCCGCACTACTGGCAGGCGGCGTCGCTGATGAAGCATTTTCTCGCCAACAGCAATGAGAAGGACCGCACCAAGACTTCTTCGGACTTCGATCAGCGGCTCTTCTGGGAGTACTACTCCGTCCCGTTCCGCATGGGTTTTCTTGATGGCGGAGCTAAAGCGGTGATGGCTTCGTATAACGCCTGGAATGGAACGCACATGGCGGTCAATCCGGTGCTGAAAAATATTGTGGTCAAGCAGTGGGGTGCCGATATTCTGTCGAGCGACGGCGGCGCAGTGAAGGCGCTGGTCAAAGACTCGAAGAGCTATCCCGACCAGCAGGCTGCGGTGGTTGCATGTTTGAAGGCTGGTATTAATCAGTTCCTCGACACCTATAAGGATGAGACTCGTGCTGCGCTTAAAGACGGCTCAATTACGGTTGCAGATCTTGACGAGCTGGTTCGTCCCAAGCTGCGCATCACGTTGAAGCTGGGATTGCTCGATCCGCCTTCGATGGTGCCGTACTCGAGCGTGAAGGATTCGCCTGAACCGTGGACGACGGAGGCGGATACGTCCGTCTCGAAGAAGATTGCGCTGGAGTCGGTCGTCCTGCTTAAGAATGACAAGGCTACGCTCCCGCTTAACAAGGAGACGCTTAAGTCGATTGCGGTGATTGGTCCGCTGGCCGACTCCGTTCATTGGGACTGGTATGGCGGCACGCCTCCTTACACGGTGACGCCGCTTGAGGGCATTCAAAAGATCGTCGGCCCGCAGACCGAGGTGATCTACGCTGCGGACGAGACCCACGATGCCGCGGTGAACGCGGCGCGCAAGGCTGAGGTTGCTGTCGTCTTTGTCGGCAACGACCCAACCTGCGGCCCGGATATGGCGCATGACTGGACCGGCAATGGAACGCTGCCCTGCACGGTGCCCTCCAATGGCCGCGAGGGACGTGACCGCGACAGCATCGAGCTTGGCCAGCAGGAACAGTTGGTCAAGCAGGTCTACGAGGTGAATCCGCACACCATTGTTGTGCTGGTTTCGAGCTTTCCTTTTGCCATCAACTGGACCCAGGCGAACGTTCCGGCGATTTTGCACATGGCTCACTCCTCGCAGGATGAGGGCACGGCCATCGCGAAGGTGCTCTTTGGCGACTACAACCCCGGCGGGCATCTTGTGACCACCTGGCCTAAGTCTGTCGATCAGCTTCCTCCCATGATGGACTACAACATCCGCGATGGCCGCACCTATATGTACTTCAAGGGAGAGCCGCTCTATCCCTTTGGCTATGGCTTGAGCTATACCACCTTTAAATTCTCGAACCTGAAGCCAAGTACTTCGCGTCTTGCTAAGGATGGCCATGTCACCGTCGCCGTGGACGTCACCAACACGGGCACGCGGGCTGGCGATGAGGTTGTTCAGCTCTATGTTCAGCATTTGAAGTCGAAGGTATCGCGGCCTCGTGAAGAGCTGGAAGGCTTTCAGCGGGTTTCGTTGCAGCCGAATGAGACGAAGACGGTTGAGATTCCGCTGGATGCGCAGCAGCTTGCCTACTGGAATGAGAAGGAGTCGAAGTTTGTAGTTGAGTCGGAGCCGGTGAAGCTTATGGTTGGCGATTCGTCGGTCGATATCAAGCTCGACGCTACGATTCAGGTTCCGTAGGCTCCACTGGTTCGCATCCTCAAAGCAGCGGTGTGCTTTGAGGATGCGGCGCTGCTAGAGTGGAAGATATGCTTGTGCCGGTTGCACCTTCTGGACATTTTTTGTTTGCGCCTACGCAGCGGATCCACTTTATCGGGATCGGCGGGATTGGGATGAGCGGGATCGCGGAGATCCTGCTGACGATGGGGTATGCGGTCTCTGGCAGCGATCTGCGGCGCAGCGCGGTGACGGAGCGGCTGGTGGGGCTCGGGGCTCGGATATTTGAAGGCCATGCGGCGGCGAATGCGGCGGCCAGCGATGTGGTGGTGACCAGCTCGGCGGTGAGTAAAGACAATCCTGAGGTGGTGGAGGCGCGGACGCGGAAGATTCCGGTGATTCAGCGGGCGGAGATGCTGGCGGAGCTGATGCGGCTGAAGTACGGCATCGCCGTGGCCGGGATGCATGGCAAGACGACGACGACCTCGATGATTGCCGTGGTGCTGGCGGGTGGGGGGCTCGATCCTACGGTGGTCGTGGGTGGGCGCGTGGATTCACTGGGGTCGAATGCACGGCTGGGAAACTCGCATTATCTGGTGGCGGAGGCGGATGAGAGCGACCGTTCGTTTTTGAAGCTGTCGCCGGTGCTGGGGGTGGTGACCAATCTCGACCGCGAGCACATGGACTGTTATGCAGACATGGCGGATGTGAAGAGCGTGTTTGTCGAGTTTATGGATAGGGTTCCTTTTTATGGAGCGACCACGGCCTGTATCGACAACGCGCTGCTGCGGGCGGTGCTGCCTCGCGTGAAACGGAAGGTCTATACCTATGGCACGAGCGAGGATGCAGACTTCCGGGTGCAGATGATGGAGAAGGAAGAGGGCTGCCACTCGCGGTTTGAGGTGAACTACAAAGGATTGGTGATGGGGCCGTTCCGGCTGCATGTTCCGGGGAAGCACAATGTGCTGAATGCGGCGGCGGCGGTGGCGATTGGGGTGCAGTTGGGGGTGGCTCCGGAGCAGATTGCCTTGGGACTGGATAGCTTTCGCGGGGTTGATCGCCGGTTTCAGGTGAAGGGTGTAGCGCGCGGGGTGACCGTGGTGGATGACTACGGGCATCATCCAACGGAGATTGTGGCCACGCTGCAGGCGGCGCAGGAGTGCGGGTATGGACGGGTGCTGGTGCTGTTTCAGCCGCACCGGTTTACGCGGACCCGGGACTTGATGGAGGACTTTGCGCGGTCTTTTGGGGATGCGGATGTAGTGAAGGTGCTGGACATCTATGCCGCCAGTGAGGAGCCGATTGCCGGGGTGGATGCCGGTGCGCTGGTGAAGTCGATTGCGGCTGAGGGTGCGACGAAGGTTGAGCACGCCGAGTCGATGGCGGCGGCGGTGGAGGCTCTGGTGCGGGAGGCGCGGGAGGGTGATGTGGTGCTGACGCTGGGCGCTGGAAGTGTTTCGCAGGCAGCAGCGATGATTTTAGAGGGACTGAAGCGGTGAAGTCTCGACTAAAGACACCAAAAATGACAATTACAGTAATGATTTGGGTGAGTTCCTCAAAGGGTACATAGGAAAGATGTTGGGTGGGAATGGGTTCGTGACAGGTTATATTCGGGGTGGCGATTCTCGCGACCTTGCTCAAGTTTGCGATATAGCAATGGATCTTCGAAACGCGGTGCGGCGGTGCTAGATGCGCCCGAGCAGGACTATGCCCGCGAACCTAAGGTGCCCAGACGGACGTCTGTGGCGCCTAAGAGAAAGCTGCGCCGCGACTTCAGCGAAGACTTCGCCGATGATTTTCCGGAAGACGAGGACGCTCCAACAGGCCGGAAGCAGAAGGGCGTGCGGCTGCGATTTCGCTGGGGCATGCCCGCGACCAAATGGGGCAGGATGAGCGCCGGGTTTGGCCTGGTGGTTCTGGCCGGGCTTTGCTTCGGAGCGCTGCTGCTGGTCAGGGACAGCGTGATGCATGATCCGCGATTCTTTATCCAGTCGGCATCTTCGATTGAGATTCAGGGCAATGTGCACCTGACGCGGGATGAGCTGGTCAATATCTTCGGGGAAGACGTCGAGCGGAACATCTTCTATGTCTCGCTGGCGCAGCGGCGGACACAATTGCAGCAGTTGCCGTGGGTGGAGCATGCGACGGTGATGCGTCTGCTGCCGAACCGGCTGCGGGTGTCGATTGTGGAGCGGACGCCGGTGGCGTTTGTGCGGCAGGGAAGCCAGATTGGGTTGGTGGACGCCAGCGGCGTGCTTCTGGATATGCCGACGCATGGAGACGCGCACTACTCGTTTCCGGTGGTGACCGGGATTCTGGCCTCCGATCCTCTTTCCACGCGGGCTGCGCGGATGAAGATCTTTGAGCAGTTCACGTCGGACCTGGATAGCTCGGGAGAGAAGATCTCGGAGAAGCTGAGCGAGATAGACCTGTCGAACCCGGAGGACGTGAAGGCGGTGATTCCGGACAATGGCAAGGACGTTCTGGTCCACTTTGGGGATACGGATTTCCTGAACCGCTACCGTAAGTTCGAGGAGCATCTGCAGGAGTGGCGGACACAGTATCCGACCCTGTCGTCGGTGGATATGCGGTACGAGCGGCAGGTGGTGCTGGATATGCAGCCCGGTGCTTCGGCGACCAATGCGGGCAGCTCGGTTGCAGTTTTGCCGACCGCGGCTGCAGCGGACGGGATGAATGCGGCTGCTCCGTCTGAAGCTGCTGCGAAGCCTGCGGCCAGGACGGCGATCAAGCCTCATGCCAAGGCCCATGTGGCGGCGAAGAAGGCCCCGGTTTCGAAGTGGAAGCGCGCTTCGGCGAAGGCCAAGGCCCATCGAGCGACCGCGAAGGCGCACGCGCGAGTTGTACATCATGCGGCGGGGAATTCCCGCTATCATTCTTCTCAGGTGGTCCATCCGTGAACCAGAAGCAGGAAAACCTCATTACGGTAGTGGATGCGGGCAGCACCAAAAGCTGCGTGCTGGTGGCAGAGCTGCTGGACGGCGTGCTCCGATACCGCGGTCATGGTATCGAGCCTTCGCGTGGGATGCGCAAAGGCTTGATCGCAGAGCTGGGTCCGGCGGCGGAAGCGATCAATCGCGCAGCGCTGACGGCCGAGCGCACGGCGAAGGCTGTGATCGAGACTGCCGTTGTGGGGATCGGCGGGACGCATGTTCGCGGAGTCAACTCGCGGGGCGGCATCAGCATGGGCAGCCGCATGCGCGAGATTACGCGCGAGGAGGTGCGGGCTGCGGTCGATCGGGCGCGCAGCGTGGCGCTGCCTCCCGACCGCGAGGTGCTGCATCTTTTGCCGCAGGAGTTCATTCTGGACGACCAGGCGGGGATTCATGACCCGGTGGGAATGGTCGGCAATAGGCTTGAGGTAAATCTGCATCTTTCGACCTGCTCGGGTGGAGTGGCGCAGAGCGTAATTACCTGCGCGAACCGGGCGGGGCTCGAGGTGCTGGATACGGTGTATGAGGGGATCGCGGCGGCGGAGTCGGTGCTGAGCGCCGATGAGCGTGAGCTTGGCGTCTGCATCGCCGATATTGGGTCGAGCACGACGGAGCTGGCGGTTTACTTCGAGGGATCGATTGCGCATACGGCTGTGCTGCCGATTGGCGGCGATCACTTCACCAATGACCTTGCTGTAGGTCTGCATGTGACCGTCGAAGAGGCGGAAGAGTTGAAGAAGATCTATGGGCATTGCGTGGTGACGGCGGTGCCGCAGTTGAACGAGATCGAGGTTGGCGGAAACCTGGCGTATTCGGGTGGGCAGCCGGCACGGTTGGTAAGGCAGAGATTTCTGGCTGAGATTCTGGAGCCTCGGGCGCGAGAGCTGTTCACCATGCTGCGCGACAATCTGCGAACCGGCGGCGTGTTGGAGGCGCTGGGCGCGGGATGCGTGCTGACGGGTGGCGGAGCGAACCTGATTGGCCTGCTGGACAATGCGGAGAGCCTGCTGCGGGTTCCGGCGCGGATCGGGTTTCCGGTACCTCTGTCGCGGATGCCGGAGGAGTTGGCAAAGCCGGAGTTTGCGGCGGTGATCGGGATGCTGCTCTACACGCATCGTACACAGGTACGGAAGGCCAGCGAGGAGCAGGGATTGCGATCGAAGCTGAAAGCTATCTTCGCTGGAAGCTTCTAGCTTGACCGTTTGAGATGCATCCGGGTGGATAGAAGTTCAACTTGAGACAGGCTACACCGCTCTGCTCCGAGTCTTCGTGTGGATGGAGATACATCTCCATCTATAGGTGGATGCGCATTGGATGCCACAAAGCTAAGATTCTCGCCGAGATGGAACTCGCCCGAACTTCGGGGTGAAGGCCAGCCTTCGGGCGAGGGAGAGCGATCCGGGTGGAGCATGAGGAAGACACTGCCGACGTAACCGTGATCGGAGGCGGCATCGCAGGCATGGCTGCTTCAATTCATCTTGCCAGGGCAGGATGGAAGGTTCTGTGCGTGGGTCCGGATTTAAGCGGGAGCCAGTCGGTAGGCGAGTCGCTGGACTGGTCTGCTCCGGCGCTTCTGGGGGCGCTTGGGTTGCCGATGCAGCGGCTGATCGATGACGGGACTGCCACCTATAAGAAGCATGTGATCCTGAAGCTGTGTGACGGCTCCGAGCGCCATTATGTTCCTGCCGCGTGGCTGGGACGTGCTCCTTTCAATCTTGAGCTGCGCACGCTGCACGTAGATCGTCCGCGCTTGAACGAAGCGATCCGCGAGATTGCGATGGCCCACGGAGTGAGACACCTGTACGACAAGGTGGTCAATGTCGAGATCGAAGGTCGCAGGGTGGTCGCGGCGAATACTGCGGAGGGGCGAAGGATTTCCTGTTCGCGATATATCGACGCCTCGGGCTCGGCGGCAAGCGTGCTGTCGCGGGCGTTCAAGTTGCCTGTCTATGAATACGGTCCACGTAAGGTGGCCGTGTGGAGCTACTTCAAGGTGCGGGAGCCGGGAGAGGGAACGACTCTGTATGCGCAAACCGCGACGTCCAGCTACATGGAATGGATATGGGAGATTCCTATCAACTCAGAGACCATCAGTGTGGGCTACGTGACCACCGGTGAGGCGATGAAGGCGAATCGCCAGCAGGGACGTGCGGTCGAGGAGATCTACAGGGAAGAGCTGGAGCGATTTCCTCGATTCGAGGAGCTGCTGCGAGAGGCTGGCGCGGTGTCACCCTTTACCACTTCCTTTCGTTGCCGTGTGCATGGCAACGTGGCTGGGCCTAACTGGCTGATTGTCGGCGAGTCTGCCGCGATGGTCGATCCGATGACCTCGAACGGCGTGACGGCGGCGTTGCGACATGCGTCCGAAGCGTCGAGCCTGTTGATCCGTTACCGTGATCGCGAACGGCTGCCGCGGCTAGCTACAGCGATGTACAGCAAGCGAGTGGAAGGGCTGGCAAAGTTTTTTAACTGCGGCATCGAGAAGGTGGTCTATGACTGGCCGGTTCGAAGCCGCATTGGTGTCTTATTGGCAGGCGATGTGTACACCGTGCCTGCGTGGAGCTTGAATACGGTCTATGCGCGGATGCGTCCCCGGGGTGTGTTCGCAACGCTGCTGTTCGGTTGCCTGCTGAATCTCTGCAGGGCGGCGGCGTCGGTGCTGCACGGTCTCTGTAAAGAGGAAGAAGAACCCTGCGAGGTGCAGGCATGAGGCCTATGTCGAATCTACGGGGTAAATCCGACGGGATGTATCTGCTCTCCCAAGGGGCTGGAGATGCTGTCTTGTTTCTCCATGGCATTCCTACGAGTTGCCATCTGTGGGATGGTGTGATCGAGAGGATGTCTGGAACCTATACGTGCATGGCGGTGGATCTGCCCGGACTGGGACGTACTCCGAAGGCGCGTGAAGGCTTTGGGGAATTGAATACGATTGTGGCGAAGCTTGAAGCGCTTCGCATTGAAAACAAGGTGGAGAGGTGGCACGTTGTCGGCCACGATGCGGGATGTGCGATTGCGGTGCATTATGCACACCAGCATCCTGCACATACGGGCCGCTTGGCACTGCTGACTCCTTCGATCTTTCCTGAACTGGAGCCGTTCTTCCTGTTCGAATTACTGCGGAAACCGGTGCTGGGGGAGTTGATGGCGCCTCTGGTTAACCTGATCTTCTGGAAGCTGGTGATGCGAAGGACGCTTGATGGAAGTCAGGCAGGTCGGGCTCTCCTGGCTGATTTTCGCGCGCCGTTCCGTGGGCCGCTGGGAGCATGGCGATTGATGTCGTTGTTGCGGTGGGGCAAGCCCGAAGAAGTGCTCGCGGCGATTCCAGCCTTGTTGCCGGAGCTTCTGATGCCGACGCTGATCTTTCATGGGGCACATGATCCGGCTGTTCCCGCGAGCTTCGCGACGCGTGCGTCTGGATTGATTCCGGACTCGGAGATGGTGATTACGGACTCTGGGCACTTTCTTCCCATGAATGAACCTGCGGCGATTGCAGACAGGCTTCTCAGCTTTTTGGATAAGAAGCCGGACCAGAGGGCGGATAAGAATAGGGCTGAGCCGCACTGGCTTGCCGCCGATCCCTGTGGCATGCCCGTAAGCTGAGGTTTAGAGCATCTGCGAAAGGTGGCGATGCTGTCGTCTGTGGTTGAAGTTGTCTGCAGTTATTTGCGGACGGCGATGGATAACCTCGTTGCTGAACCATTGGTGGTACGTGCGGTGGAAAATGAGGGATGCGTGGTTTGTCTGTTGATGGGAGAATTAACAGGTAACTTTGATCCTTCCAGGAGCAACTGCTGCCATGCCCAATCTGCCCGACGACGATATCCGTATTCACTATCACGATGAGATTCCCCGTGGGGCGAAGATCAAGGTGATCGGCGTGGGCGGCGGCGGCAACAACGCCGTGAATCGCATGATTGCGGCCAACGTTGAAGGTGTTGAGTTTATTGCGGCGAACACCGACGTGCAGGCGCTGCAGTCCTCGAATGCCGCGGTAAAGATTCAACTGGGCGTGAAGCTGACGAGTGGGCTGGGCGCGGGATCGAACCCGGATGTGGGACGCCGTGCGGCGCTCGAAGATTCGGACAAGATTATCGAGGCCCTCGAAGGCGCAGACATGGTGTTTGTGACCGCCGGGCTGGGCGGCGGCACGGGGACGGGTGCGGCTCCGGTGATCGCTTCGCTGGCCAGCGAGATGGGCGCGCTGACGGTTGCCGTGGTGACGCGGCCCTTCGCGTTTGAAGGCAAGCGCCGCATGCAGCAGGCCGAGCGCGGGATGCAGGAGCTGTTGGAGTCGGTCGATACGCTGATCGTGATTCCGAATGAGAAGCTGCTGGCGGTGGCGAAGGACGCAGGATTTTTCGAGAGCTTCCGCATTGCGGACGATGTTCTGCGGCAGGGCGTGCAGGGCATCTCGGACATCATTACGATTCCGGGCGTCATCAACCGCGACTTTGCCGACGTGAAGACGACCATGGCTGGAATGGGCTATGCGGTGATGGGGACGGCGCAGCGTTCAGGCCAGAACCGTGCAATGGAGGCTGCGATGGCTGCGATGGCGTCGCCTTTGCTGGAGGCTGGTGCGATCGATGGAGCGCGAGGCATCCTGATCAACATCACCGGGTCGAGCAGCCTGAAGCTGAGCGAGGTGAATGAGGCCTCCGGAATTATCCAGAGCGCGGCACATGAGGACGCGAACATCATCTTTGGCGCGGTGCAGGACGAGACCATGGGCGACGACGTGAAGATTACGGTCATCGCCACCGGTTTCCGGCAGCAGGAGATGCCGCAGCGGCGCGAGCGGATGCTGGCCGAGGCGACGCTCCCGACGATGCGGTACGATGTGCCGATCCAGTCCAGGGTGTCCACTTCGCGGGCGACCGCTCGTTTTGCCAGCGAGTCAGAATTCGAGGCTGCACCGGCCTTCAGGCCGGAAGGCTCTTCGCCTGAGCCATACAACGAAGGGCAGCGGCCAGCGGGCAGAGCGGAGGCGTCTCCGGAGCTGATTCCGGTACCGGCGTCCGTCTTTGACGACGATTTCTTCCAGGGCTCGGGACATAGCGAGGAAGCCGATCTGGACGGGACTTCGGACCGGACAAGGGATGCGGGTCACTTTTCCGCTCCCGCGCGCGTCCAACAACAAGAGAATGTTCGAGTTGTGATGGCAGAACCGGGTGAGACAGCGGTTCGGGGCATTTCTTTTGATGCGGCTGGGGCATCTGCTGAATCCGATGAGTTAGATATCCCCGCGTTTCTGCGGCGGGGGAACTGACGCTATCTGGTGATGCCGAGATCGATGAGATTGTCCTAAGGTATAGCTAGCAGGAATGGCAGATTGATTGCTGTTGAAGAAACCGGGTCCTTTATGTCGAGATATTTAAAGTCTGTTTGCGCTATTTTTTTATGCCTTGGTCTATGCCTTGGGGCTTCTGCGGAACCGACCACCCGGCTCGCAAAGCGCCACAGCGCAGGGACGACCCATACTTCGACGAAAGCTTCGCGTGCCAGACGTAGCCGTGCGGTTGCGAAGACCACGCACGCACGCAGACATGTAACGTCAACCAAGGTTGCGGTGCATGGACGCAGACGCAATGGGCGGGCGGTATTGGCGGTTCGACGGACGCGGCACCGGTATAGATACTCGGAGCGCTTCACGGCAAGTTCGTATGCGGACAATCTGACGCTAGGGGATGTGACCGCCGGTGAAGATCCGGTAGTTCGCGCGGCGGCGATTGAAGCGCTGGGCAATATGAATGGAACGGCGGTTGCGATCAATCCAGACAACGGCCGGATTCTTGCCATGGTGAACCAGAAGCTGGCGCTGTCGCGGGGAGCGGAGCCATGCTCGACGATCAAACTTTCAGTAGCGTTGGCTGCTTTGGAGGAAGGGATCGTCACCAAGGACACACCGGTAAACCTGGGCCATGGCTATAGGGTGAATCTGACTTATGCCTTGGCGAAGTCGATCAACCCCTACTTTGAAGTGCTGGGACGCACGCTCGGTTTTGAGCGGGTGAAGCACTATGCCAACCAGTTTGGATTGGGTGAGCTGGCTGGATACCACATTCAGGGGGAGCAGTTGGGAGTCTATCCGGATGAGCCGCTGCCGGAGAAGCTGGGAGGCGTGGGCCGGATGTGCTCGTTTGGCGAGAGCATCTCGATGACCCCGCTACAGCTTGGAGCGATCGTTTCCGCGATCGCGAACGGCGGAACCCTTTATTATCTGCAACACCCCGAGACTCCTCAGGAGGTGGCGGACTTTACCCCACGGGTGAAGCGGACGTTGAATATCGCACCGATTATTCCGGAGATCATTCCCGGGATGGCTGGCGCGGTGGGCAGTTCGTATGGAACCGCGCGGTCGCTGCGGGCAAGCTTCAGCGAGTTTCCGGTGATGGGGAAGACGGGAACCTGCTCGAACGACGGGACGAGATTCGGATGGTTCGCCTCGTATGCGAATACCCCGAACGGACGGATCGTAACGGTATTCTTTCTTGAGGGCGGACGGCCTACGTTTGGGCCGAAGGCGGCTGCCTTGACCGGGCAGTTTTACCGAGCGCTTTGGGACAACAGCTACTTCACCCCCAAGACACCGACGGTTGAGACGGGGAGCCTGGGCGGGCAGTGATGGAGACCTCGCCGCCTGCGGCACAGAATCCGCAGAGTTATCTGGCGGCGGAACGGACCTTTCTTGCATGGATCAGGACTGGCCTCGCGCTCATGGGGTTTGGGTTTGTGGTGGCGCGGTTTGGGCTGTTTCTGCGGGAAGCGCAGAGATTCATTCATGCGGGAAGCGCCCAATCTTCGATCTTCTCTTTGTGGAGCGGAACAGGGCTGGTGCTGCTGGGGGTAGTGGTGCTGGTGGTATCGGTTGTGCGATACAGGGACAACATCCTGCGGCTGCAACGCGGGGATATGCCGAGGATGTCTCCATCACGCACGGCAATGGGTACAGCGATCATGCTGGCGGCGTTAGGGATAGCGATTGCTGGATATTTGCTGTACTTCCGTTAGGGCGATTGGCGCTTCCCGGCGAATTTCAGATAGAACGGTAGCATGAGGATTTTGACGGCGTCAGAGATGGGTGCGGTGGATCGGCGGACGACGCAGGAGTTTGGAGTTCCGCTCGGCGACCTGATGGAAGCGGCTGGCAGCGCTGTGGCTGCTTTTTGCCTGCGGCAGTATCCGGCGGCTTCGCGAGTGACCGTGTTCTGCGGCAAAGGAAACAATGGCGGCGATGGGCTGGTGGCGGCGCGGGTGCTTGCGGCGGCGGGCAGGACGGTTCAGGTTGTGCTGCTCGGGCGTGGAAATGAATTGAAGGGCGAGGCTGCTGCGGCGTTGGCACGCTTGCAAGCGGAGGGTGACGATGTTTCCGTTCTTGAAGTGACAGATGAACCAATACTTGCTAACCCATTCGATAATTGTGGGTTACTGGTCGATGCCGTTGTTGGCACTGGTTTCAAGCCGCCGCTGCGAGGGCTTGCTCTGGCTGCACGGGATTTGGTGGAAGGGTTGAACGTACCAGTGGTGGCCGTGGATCTGCCTTCGGGATGGGATGCGGATTCGATGGAGCAGACGGTAAAGGGGGCGTTTCGGGCACATGCCGTGGTGACGTTTACGGCTCCTAAGCTGGCCCATGTGTTTGGGCATCTGACGACGGAGACGTTCGGGCCGGTGGTTGTGGCGGAGATTGGGTCGCCGGATGCCGCGGTGAGGTCGGAGACGGGGTTGACCTGGACGGGAAGCGCGAAGGCTTTGGCGGAGAAGCCTCGGGGAATGAACTCGAACAAGGGAAAGTTTGGGCATGTGCTGGTGGTGGGCGGTGCCTGGGGGAAGGCTGGCGCTCCGTCGATGTCCTCGCTTGCGGCTTTGCGTGCCGGGGCCGGTTTGGTAACTGCCGGAGTGGTTGAGAGCATTGTGGGCATGGTGGCAACGGTGACCCCCGAGTTGATGATCTCTCCGTTAGTCGAAGCGCAGGGGGTGCTGCGAAATCTTGAAGGCGATCGGTTGCAGAGGCTGATGAAAGGGATCACCGTTCTGGCAGTGGGGCCGGGACTGGGGACGGACGGAGATGCTTCGGAGTTTGCGCGGGAACTTGTGGCGAAGACCGAGGTGCCGGTTGTGATCGATGCCGACGGGTTGAACGCGTTTGCTGGCAAGACGGAGTTATTGCAGGGCGCTGGGCGGACTATGGTGTTGACGCCACATCCGGGGGAAATGGCTCGGCTGGCGGGGATGACGGTGAAGCAAGTCGAGGCCGACCGTATAGGGCTGGCGCGACGGTTTGCCACGGAGCATGGATTGACGCTGGTGCTGAAGGGATGGCGGACGCTGGTGGCTCATCCCGATGGCAGCGTGGCGGTGAACACGACAGGAAATCCGTCGATGGCGAAGGGCGGCAGTGGGGATATTCTCACGGGAATTGTGGCGGCGATGTTGGCACAGTTTCCCAACGACGTGGCACGGGCGGTGGAGGCAGCGGTTTACCTGCATGGTTTAGCGGGTGACTTTGCGGCTCATGCGATGGATGAGCATACCGTGCTTGCCACCGATACGGTGAAACACTTGTCGGATGCCTTTCGCTACCGGGTGAAGGACGCAGATGGTTTGACCTGGATCTGCGGGTTGCACGGACAGAATTTTAGAAGACATGGGACGGCACAATGAACACGAAAGAGAAGCTGCGGGAGAAGCGCTTCAGGACGCGGTCGGTTGAAGGGACGCTGGCGCTGGGAGAGACGTTGGCGGAGATGCTGCGGCCTCCCAAGCTGGTAATCCTGCGAGGTGAGGTCGGCGCGGGCAAGACGACGCTGGTGAAGGGGATCGCGCGCGCGCTGGGTGCGGCGTACGAGGAGGACGTCACCAGTCCGACGTTTACGCTGGTGCACGAGTATGACGGGCCGAAGGTGCACCTGTTCCATCTTGATCTTTACCGGCTGGAGACGGAGGAGCAGATTGCGGTGCTGGGGCTCGAAGAGATGGTCGCCGAACCGAATGCGCTGGTGCTGGTGGAGTGGGGCGAGCGGTTTGAGAGCGTGGTGAAGCTCGCGGATGGAGAGATCGTCATGGAGCATGGCGAGGGCGATGAACGTGGCTTCATCGTTCGCTGGCGGGAGTAGCTACGGAGCGACAGCGCGGCCGGTGTAGCGGTAGATGGCGCACTCCTCGTCTCCGGTCGAGCCGTATTCTTCCTGCTGGGCGATGGCTGCGAGGTCTGCGGTATGGTCTTCGGGAGACATGGCGACCGGACCATTGAAGAGCCGGATGAAGGCTGGGTGCTTGTCGAGGACGGTGCGGCATTCGGCGTTGACGTAGAGGATGTCGAGGGTGCCGGGGCGTTTGGCGAACTGGGTTTCGATGCGGCGAAGAAGCTGCTTGAGGACGGGCGCCTCAAAGGGATGGAAGAGGAAGACCAGCGTTGGGGTGGATGGAAAGTCGAAGCTGAGGGCGTCCTGCTCCTGAAGCTGGATCGGGGCGAGTCGCGGGGCGGTGCTGTCGGCGGCGTGGGATTGGTGCCAGCGGTCGATGTTCTGGCTCGCGATGGTGGCCATGGCTGGATTTAGCTCGATGCCGATGATCTGGTGAAAGGGAAGCTCGCTGGCAACCAGCATGGCGCGGCCTTTACCCGCTCCGATGTCGATGAAGGTGTAGTTGTGGATCGGCTCCGGGGGCGGGGTCTCGCGCCAGAGATCGATCAGGGTACGAAGGATGCTGGGGGCCACGCCGTAGTAGGCGGTGACGTGTTCGTCGTTGGGGTGGCCGGTGATGAGGTTGGCGGCTGGGACGAGGCCGCTGGTTTCAACGCCGTGGATCTGGTCGAATGGATGAACGGGAGTGGATGTCGCCTTGAGCAGATCGCGGGGACGGATGGGGATGGGCTTTTTGCTCATGGTCTAGCGGATCTGGATAAGGCTGGGGTTGCCGTCGAGGCCGAGGATTCTGCGTCCGGCTGAAGTGATATGGACTGGACTCCATAGCGGTTCAGTCTGAATCGTAACGGTTGTTTGGCTGACGGTCTCGAGACCGGCGAGACGGTTGGCGATCTGGGCGCGAAGCTGGGCTTCCGCGTCCTCGCCGGGATGGGTGAGGATGATGTCGATCTGGACGTGGTGCTTTTCGGGGACACCAGGGATGCCGGAACCGGGAGCGTCACGGTCGGGCGTGATGGCGATGGCGCGGACGAGGCCGAGGTCCACGATGTTGCAGGGCAACTCGGGATCGTAGCAGTCGCGCAGGGCGGTGAGAATTTTGGCTTCAGTGAGCATCTGTGTCGATGATAATAAACGCGGTCGCGCTGTGCGCGATGCCCACATCCCAGAATCGGGACATGGGGCACCCGGATTTGCGGCGGTATTAATGTTTGCGCTCGACGAGGTAGTTGGCGAGGGCTTTCAGCGGATTGGCGGCGGGGCCGAAGGGAGCGAGAGCGGCGAAGGCATCGGCGATGAGCTCTTTGGCGTCGTGCAGCGAGCGCTCGATGCCGTAGACGGCGGGCCAGGTGGCCTTGATGCTGGCGGTATCCTTGCCTGCGGTCTTGCCAAGCTGCGCGGAGTTTTGGGTCATGTCGAGCACATCGTCGACGATTTGGAAGGCGAGACCGGCTTTTTCGCCGAAGGTGCGGAGACGGGTGATGGTATCGCTGGAGGGCTTGGTCTGGGAGCCGTAGAGGCCTCCGGCCACGATGCTGACGGTGATGAGCGCGCCGGTTTTGGCGCGGTGGATGGACTCGACCAACTCGGCTGTGGGGGCCTTGCCTTCGGACTCGATATCGACGACCTGGCCGCCGATCATTCCGGGAGGAAGCGGGCTGTTCGCACCTACTCCGGTGCCGATGGCGAGGGCGACTTCGCTGAGGATGGCGACGGTGGTGGACGGCGGCGACGAGAGCGAGGCGAGGGTCTGGAAGGCGAGGGTCTGGAGGGCGTCGCCGGCGAGAATCGCGATGGCGTCGCCGAAGACGACGTGGCAGGTGGGCTTGCCGCGGCGGAGGTCGTCGTTGTCGAGCGCGGGGAGATCGTCGTGGATGAGGGAATAGGTGTGCAGCATCTCGAGAGCCGCGCCGAGATCGGCTGTGCCCTCGGGGATCTCGGTTTCGCCGCTGACCATGCGGGCGGCTTCCATACAGAGGATGGGACGGAGGCGTTTGCCGCCGGCGAAGGTGCTGTGCCGCATGGCGCGGTGGATGGAGTGGGGCAGAGTATCGGGCGAGGGCAGCAGGCGCTCGAGGGCGGCATCGGTGAGCTCAACGCCGGAGTGAAGCAGGGATTGTACCGTGAAGTTCATTGAGGCTTGATGATAAATCACGAGTGGGGATTGAGGCTTAGGCGACGGGGTAGGGCTTGTGGCGAAGAATTAATAAAAGAAGGATGAGGGAGAGGAGGGTGAGGATGTCGCCGATGGTTTGGTCGAGGGTGCGACCGTAAGTGACAGTGATGTGGTTGAGGCCTGCGGGGATGGGGATGGCGATGAGACCGTCGCTGCGATGAAGGTGGGAGGTGAGGACGGCCTGGTTGAGGGTGATGCGCCATGCCGGGTAGTCGCGCAGATTGAGGACGAGGGTTTGCGGCGTAGGGGAGTTCAGGGTAAGGCTCGCGGGAGCGGTGCCGGGAGTGGTGTTAGCGGGGGCATTTGTGTTGATGCTGGAGTGGGATGGAATGAGCCAGTAGGGTGGATTGGTTTGGCTGAGGGAAGTGTTGCTGGCGGTGGTGGGAGTGTATTCTTTGCTCGGCTCGGTGCCGGTGTTGGAACGGAAGACGGCAAGACTGGCCGGTACGGTGTCCTCTGGGTAGCAGTATTGGTGAAAGAGATGGAATGCGGTGAGGGTGAGGGTTGCGGCAACAGCCAGGGATAGGGCTGCGGCTGGAAGGGTTTTGAGCTTTAGGGGCGTGAGCGCCAGGGCTATGGTGAGGCTCAGAACTGCGGCCAGAATGGCGAGAAGTCGCCAGGGGAATTGGAGGAAGGGCAGCTCGGGAACATGTTGCCAGATGGAGTTAGAGGGCGAGGTGAGAAGAAAGGCTATGGCTATCGCTAGGATGGTCAGGTTGTAGATGAGTTTTTTGGGGACGCGGTCTTTTGAGGTTGGGATAGGAGAACGAGTGGCGGCTGTGACAGCGATGGTGGTGAGGACGAGGAGGACGACGGCGATGATGGAGGCGGTGTTGAGGACGGCGTCGTGAATGGGGCTGATGGTGTGGTGGAAGAGGAAGTTGTTCTGGACGCGAGTTCCGGGAGCAAGGATCATGGCGATTTGAACGTAGCGACGTTCATAAGCGGCGGGGAGAATGTAGAGTGCGGCGAGGCCGAGGCCGAGGAGGGTTCCGGCGGTGGTGGTGGCGGCTAGTCGGGTTCGAGTTCCCGGATTTGCACCAGGCAACAAGAGGCGGACGAGAGTGAGCAAGGCGAGGGCGTAGCAGCCCATGACGGCGGCGGGATCGTTGGTCAGCCAGAGCAGGGCAACGGGGATGGCTATACCGGGGATGGTGACTCTTTTGCATAGGATACCGAGCAGAAGGAGAGGTATCCACGCTGCGGCGAGAAGTTCGGCGTAGGCGGTGCGCTCGTATGTGGTGAAGAGAGTGTAGGGGTTGACGAGATAGAAGGCTGCGGCGATAAGGGCGGCGTTCGGTGTGGAGAATTCGCGGGCGAGGCGATAGAGGGCGAGACCGGCGGCGGTAAGGGCCAGCCATGTGTAGGCGATGGGTGTCCACGCCCACGGCATGAGGAAGCCGAGGATGGCACCGATGGTCCACGAGAGGGGTGGATAGAAGACGAAGCGAGGCTCGCCTGCGTTGTAGGCGGGACTGAAAGCCCAGTGGGGATGCAGGTTGCCGTGGGTGAACTGACGGGCAGCCTCCATCCAGTTGAGGAGATGGAAGCTGAAGTCGTGACCGCAGGAGCAGCCGTTCAGGATGAGAGGAAGAACAGCGATCAAGGCGGCAAGGGGAAGGATTACATGGTGGAGATGAATTCGCCGCAGCGGTGAGGATAACGTCGCGAAGAGGAAACCCCCATCTTGTTGGGAGTCCCGATTTCGTGACGGAGATGTCATCGTGGGGTAAGAGTGAGTGTATGCGTTGCGGCGGTGTCTGTGGAGGTTTTGCTGAAGGGCAACGTGAAGGTTGTGCCTTTGTACCAGGCGGGCCATTGGTCCATAAACCAGGGGCTGGCGGGATTGCCGGACTGGCCGAGGACTACGTTGAGGGTAGAGTTGTCGAGGTTGGAGAGGTCGGCGGTGAAGCGCTCAGAGGGGCCGAAGGTGCGGCCAACCTGCTTGACAGTGGTGGTATCGCCGCTTTGAGGCTGTGCGCCGGTTCCGGTGGGGACGCCGATGAGGCGCCGAAGCAGCGGCGACTGCGCGAAGAGAGGATGCTCAATGTCTACCGGATGCGATGTGCCGTACTGCCACTTGCTGAGGTCGAAGGGAGCGTGGGCTTCAAAGAGTCCCTGGGCTACGGCTGCGGTAAGAAACTCGTCCCAGTTGGCGTAGTGGGCAGGGAGCCAGCGATCTGGCGTGTGCATGATGATCTGTTCTTCGGCGTAGGGTTTCTCGTTCCAGGTATAGAGCTGGGCGCTGTCGCCCGGATGCGGGCCGAGGTGAGGATTGAGCAGCAGCGGCCAGAGCGCGGCGCGGGTGGCGTCGACGATGGCTGGTGCAGAAGCATTAATGTCCACGTTGCCGTTCCATTGGCGCAGGATATCGGCTGCCTGGCGGATGCGTCTGTCCTTTGTTGTCGAGTGGTCGATGGCGTAGGCGAGGCGCTGTGCGAGGACGTGGTCGAGGTCGGAGTAGACATCGGTCTGGAGGGCGAGCATGTCGGCTGGGGTGAGGTGGTCGCGGGAGCTAAGGACCTTCCAGATGCGCTCGTTGCGATAGGGAGGAGCCCAGTTGAGGGCAATGGGGAACGGGTAGCCGTCGGGGGTGACGCGAGCGTTGGCAGTGGCGAGGATGCCGCCGGGAGGATCGAAGGATTGGGGTAGCTGGTCGAAGGGGATGTAGCCTGCCCAGTCGTGGGTGGGGCCGAGAGCATCGGTGGGGACGGGGCTTAGAGCGGTGGGCTGGGTCATGCTGCCACGAACAGGAATTTTGCCTACGGCATGGTAACCGATGTTGCCATGGTCGTCGGCGAAGACGACATTTTGTGCGGGGCCGCCGAAGGTGGAGAAGGCTGCGGTGAAGGAGGGCCAGTCAACGGCGGAGTCGATGTTGAGGAACGATGCGGTGATGTTGGCGGGATCGTAGATGGTCCAGCGGAGCGAGAGGGCGCGATTCTCTTTAGGGAAGATGGCGGAGATGAGAGGGGTCGCTGTAGCGCCGTGTTGGGTGGCTGCTACGTCGAGGACCACGTCGCTGTGGTGGAGGACGTGGATGACCTCGCGCTGATGGAGGATGGGGTGCCAGATGTTGCCGGGGGACTCATATTCGGCTGTGGAGCCGCTGCCGCGAAGGTGCTCGATGTATATGTCCTGCACGTCGGCGCCGAGATTTGTGAAGCCCCAGGCGATGTGCTCGTTATGGCCGACGATGACGAAGGGATAGCCGGGAAGGGTGACTCCGGCGGCGTGAAAGTTGTCGCCGGTGGCTTGGAGATCGGCCTCGTACCAGACGCCGGGGACACTGTGATTGAGGTGCATGTCATTCGAGAGCAGAGGCTTGCCCGAGGCGGTGCGGGTGCCGGAGATGACCCAGTTATTGGAGCCGGCGATGCAGCCTTCGCAGGGATTGATGGCGAGGATCTTCTGGAGGGCCAGCAGATCGTGAGTCGGTGTGGGCTGCGTGAGTTCGCTCTGGGTGCTGTCGAGAGGAATCTCCTCGAAGTCGGTGGGTGGGTTGGTGAGGTCGATGGCGGGCTGTGTCGGCGGATGGTCGCGCCAAGAGCCTACAGGGTAGAGGTCAGCGAGGAGCTCGGGCGGTAGCTTCGCGGAGAGGGCTTCGCGGTTGAGCTTCTGCGGGAAGGTGTTGGTGAGGTCCTGAAACATGGCGAGGCCGACGAGGAGGGAGTCGCGGGGCGTCCACGGCGCAGGCCGGTAGCGGAGGATGCGGAACTCGATGGGGAGATGCGCGCCTTGCGCGGTGATGGAGGCATTGACGCCCTCGGCATAGAACTGCAGCCAGTGGAGTTGGTCGGGCGGGAGGGTGGCGACGGCGCGGTCGGCGGAGGCGCGAACCTGCAGGATGCGCTGGGCGCGATCGTGGGGAACGAGGCTTGGCCCAAGGATTTCGGCCAACTCTCCGGCAGCGTGGCGGCGGAGGATGTCCATCTGCCAGAGACGGTCTTGCGCGGTGACGAAGCCCTGCGCGATGACCAGATCGTTGAGCGTGGCCGCGTGAATGTGGGGAACGCCTTGGGCGTCG
>NZ_DATKQC010000420.1:0-11061 GCF_035532915.1 Edaphobacter sp. | reverse complement strand
AGAAAATAAACTCCGGAAAACTGCAAAACAGTTAGATCCAATTTGTTAAACTGGAAACAGCCTAAAAATAAGTTAAGCCCAGCAACAGTGCGGAGCTTTACTATTTCGCTATTTCCTCTCAGGTGTAGCTTCCTTTGTTTGTCATTATCGAAGGGAATCTGCGTTTTGCTCGAATCACAAAACCACACCTGGAAAATATCTGCTTTAGAATCAATATTTTACCCGCAACCCCAGCAATATGAATATTTTGCAAGCAATAAACCGCGTAAACGCCTGAATCAATAGACTTTACAGGCAAGGTACCCCCGGGGGGTGGCTCCACCCAACGATCCAATCTCAGCGGCTCCTTTAGTCCGGGCCGCGCCGTTCGAGAGTAAGCGGGCGCTTGGGTTCGGGCTTGATGACGTCTCGGTTTTCGGGTGCGACCGGGTGAACGCCGAAGTCCCAGACGCTCAGGTTAACCACTTTGTCCGAGATGACCTCCATCAAGGCGTACTCGCCAAAGTCGAGCGGCTGTTGCGGCGTCAGCTTCATCCAGTGGCCGCCGGGGAGAACCTCGGAAGTGGTTTCAACCACATCCTCCTGCGGCTGACCGGTGCCGAGCAGGCCGATGCGGAAGCTGGCGATGTCGCGGACCCCGGTGCGGACGTCCGCTCGAACGATAACGTAACGGTCGCTGGTGGAGCCGCTAGCCGGGTCGGGCTTGATGGCGTTCGAGGCACCGTGCGTGTCGACCGTCAGCGGCGTGCCGCCGGTGGACGGAACGTTGTCATCGCCGACGCGGATGTAGAAAACAGGCGACGCGACATGAAGCTGCACGTACGACCGTTCTCCCTTGAGCTGTGCAACCTGGTGCGGACTGGAGAGCGGATTGATAACGGCGCGCAGGATGTTGTGGCCGGTATTGCGATTCAAATCGCTGTCGTTCTGGGACAGAGGAACCAGTTCGGGCACGCCACGGAAGGTATCAAGGGCGAGAAGGCTGTTCTGCTCGGGAAGATTAAGATCCTTGGCGACCTCGGGAGTGAGCGAGGCGCGGTCAGCCTCTTCCTTGAGCAGTTCGGGATCGATAGCGGGAGGTTCGCCGCTGGCAGTGCTGTCGCCCTCCTGCGCCGGAGAGTGCTCTTTCTCCCACCGGTGCGTCGCGTCGAGATCGACAAGCGGCAGCGGAATCTCTTCTGCCGCGCCGTCGCGTTCGGCGCTGACGTAATGCACGAGGTTGCCGGAGATGCGGTAGCTCATCACGATCTGATAGCTACCGTCTTTAAGATAGAGGCGAGTGCGGTGCGGTGCGGTGGCAGAGTCCGCCGCGGGCAGCGTCTTCTGCGAAGGCGGAGCCGCATTGCCGGGGCGCACGGCGAAGATCATCAGCCCGGCGAGGAGCAAAAGCGAGGCGGAAAGAAACGTTACGGGCAGTGGCTTCGTCTTAATCATAAAGGTCAGCTTCGACAGTTTAGTCCCAACGTTTTAGACGCGCTCAACCTCGGGATATTGCGGAAATTGCGATCGCCGCTGTTTGGCCTGCATCCCGGGATGTGCTAGACAGATAGAAGCGCGAAATATCCAATGCAGAGCTATCTCCAACGCGGAAAGAACAGTCAGCAGCCAGTGGTATGGATGCGGATGATCGCTGCGCTCTGCATTCTGATGATCACCTTCATGAGTGCGGCGCAAGCCTGCCACACCCATGCTGAGCAGTCTTCGCTCCGGCAAAGTTCGCATCACAACCAGCCGCCGCCCGAAGATCATTGCCCGGTTTGCATGGCGATGCACTCCGCATTGCCGGCGACGCTGCACCTGGCTCCGGCACCGACGCTCGAGATAGAACCTCTGAGCGCAGTTGCCTCCGATACATCGCGGTCCTTCAACTGGCGTTTCGAGATGGCCAGTCGCGGGCCTCCTGCTGCCGATAGCAATCCCTCCTTCATTTAAAGCAGCGACAGAGAAGTTTCCCCAATTAAATCTTCTGTCCGCAAACTACGCGCTCGCGCGTCATCGCGCTTTTTAAAATGTTGCCTTTCGAGGCATCAGGAATCGGCCTATCTTTATGCACAGAAGCATTCCATCTCGACTTTCTTTCCTCGCTCTTTCTCTCGTCCTTCTGGTCGGCGGCGCGCTGGCGCAGGGAACCAGCGGCAACATCGCGGGAACCGTGACCGACACCACCGGCGCAGTGCTCTCAAGCGCCGTAGTCACCATTCAGAATCCCATCAGCGGCTACAAGCAGACGACGCAGACGGATGCGAACGGGCAGTATCACTTCGACAACCTTCCCTTCAACCGCTATCACATGTCGGTGGTCGTTTCGGGCTTTCAGCCAACAACGAAAGATACGATGCTGCGGTCTGCATCGAACACCGCCGTCAACTTCCAACTATCAGTCGCTTCCAGCTCCCAGAGCGTCACTGTCGATGCAGAGGCATCGGACATGGTGAACAGCGATCCGACTTCGGCGACCTCGGTTGACCGATCGCTGTTTGCGCGGCTGCCGACGGAGAGCACCAGCGCTCCGTTGAGCTCTCTGGTAACGCTGAGCACACCGGGAATCGCTTCGGACTCGAACGGCTTGTTTCACCCAATGGGCGAGCACGCGGACACGACCTACTCGATCGACGGCCAGCCGGTGAGCGACCAGCAGAGCCGCGTCTTCGGCAACCAGCTTTCGCTCAACGCGATTCAGTCGATCAACGTCATCGATGGAATTGCGCCGCCGGAGTATGGCGACAAGGCCTCGCTGGTGGTGCAGACGACGACGCGATCAGGACTTGGGCTGCCGCATCCGACCGGCTCGCTCTCCATGAACTATGGCTCGTTCGGAACGACAAACGGAAGCGCTGCGCTGGGATTTGGAAATCAGCGACTGGGAAATTTCAGCAGCTTCGACGCGGTGGACAGTGGACGGTATCTCGACACGCCGGAACAGCAACCTCTGCACGCGCATGGCAACAACGAGAACTTTTTTGACCGCATCGACTATCACCCCACGCAGGCAGACTCTCTGCAACTGAACCTGAGCGCCTCGCGTAGCTGGTTTCAGAATCCTAACCAATTCGACCAGCAGGCAATTGGACAGGACCAGCGGGGAAAGATCTTCAGCTATAACCTCTCGCCCTCGTGGACGCACATCATCGACGCCTACAGCTTGATCTCGGTCAACCCTTATCTGCGCCAGGACAACTTTCACTACTTTCCCAGCAAGGACCCGTTCAGCGATACGCCTGCAACGCTGGCACAGTCGCGGCGGCTGCAGAATGCAGGCATGAAAGTTGACTACAGCTATTCGCATGGAATCCACAGCTTCAAAGTCGGAGCGATGTTCTATCACACGTTCCTGAATGAAGGCTTCTCTCTCGGCATTACCGATCCGACATTCAATGCACCATGCCTGAACGCGAGCGGCGCTCCGGATACCAATCCTGATTCAGACGATCCCAATAATTGCCCAGCTGGAGACACGGCAAATCCGAACTACAACACGGGAACCGGAGCTTACGACCTGACCCGCGGCGGATCGCTGTATCACTTCAACGGCCACACGGACATTAAGCAGGAGGCGATCTACCTCGAGGACAACATCGTGTGGAGAAACTGGTCGCTGCTGGCAGGCGCGCGCGTGGACAACTACAACGGCCTCAGCAGCCGCTCGATGGTAGAGCCGCGACTGGGAGCGACCTATAACGTCAAGGCCACCAACACCGTGTTGCGCCTGGGCTACGGCAAGCTCTTCCTGACTCCCTATAACGAGAATTTGATCGTCTCAAGCTCAACCGGCGTCGGTGGCCTCGAAGGCGCAGGCGCCGCCGTCGCGCTGAAGCCTGCGGGCCGCAACCAGTACGATGCCGGGTTCGAGCAGGGCTTCGGCAAACACCTCGTCGTGAATGGAGAGTATTTCTGGAAGTACACCGACCGCGATTACGACTTCGACGTTCTGCTCAATACACCGCTGGCGTTTCCGATCCAGTGGCAGAAGTCGAAGATCGATGGCTTCGGCATCAAGGTCACGGTTCCTATGACGCATGGCGTCTCGGCCTACTCGGTGCTTGGACACACGCGGTCGCGCTTCTTCGGGCCGGAGGTTGGTGGCATTCTGTTCAACGATTCTCCCGTACCTGCTGGTGTGCCCTTCCGAATCGACCACGACCAGGCGTTTCAGCAATCCACGCACATGCAATACCAGCCCAAGCCGCGAGGCCCGTGGTATGGCATTACGTGGCGGTATGAGAGCGGGCTGGTGGCAGGCAATGCGCCGATTGACAATGGTCAGAATCCTACCGACCTTACCTACCTTACCGCTGACCAGCAGTCACAGATTCTGTTGCGCTGCGGGAATGTGCAGGCTACACTCGCCGCGCCGTTGACCAGTTGCCCGACCGGCGAACTTTCGTCTCCGCTGCTGTCGCTGCCGAAGCCGGGAACGGAGAACGATGACCGCAATCCGCCGCGCGTTGCTCCGCGCACGATGTTCGATATGGCTGCCGGATGGGACAATATCCTGCGCCGCGAGCGGTTTAAAACCAACCTGAGCGTGACCGCAGTGAACGTAACCAATAAATATGCACTGTACAACTTCCTCTCGACGTTCAGCGGAACGCACTTCGTTTCGCCAAGGACAGTGAGTGGACAGGTAGCGCTCAACTTCTAAGAGGCTGTTTAAAAACTGAAGGCTTAACACCGATTTTGACCGATGGCACGGATCAAGAACAGGCAAAAGCAAGGACAACCACAACAGCAGGTCCTCCGCCTTCGGCGAAGGATGACAAGTTTGATTACAGATTGCTTGATTAAGGAGTTTTAAACAGATTCTAAGAAGTAGCACGATGCGCGACGTGGGACTGGTTTATGCCAGCCGCCTCGCGCATCTGTGACTCTTTGAGCTTCCATCCGACTCAATCACTCATCCTGAACCTATCAAACCAAGGAGCTTGTCATCGCACTTTCATCTCTGTCTCTTTCTCGTTTTCATCGCCATGCAGATATCGCCGGAGCCAGCAACGGAGACATGGACCAGGTTGTGTCGACGTCCCTCTTGCGTTGTGGCCTACGGGTGCGAGCGAAAATATGCGAAACCTGATGGGCCAGCGTCGTAGCATAGGTGAGTGACCCCCTCCACGCAAAGCTCGTCAAACAGCACGCGAATCCTGATTTCGTTTCTCTGTGTTTATTTTTTCTGGGGTTCTACCTATCTGGCTATGCGTTATGGTCTGGATGAGCTGCCGCCATTCGTGATCGCAAGTACGCGCTTCCTCATCTCCGGATCTATCCTTCTTGCGTTTTGCGCGATTCGCAGGGTGCGAATGCTGCCGACCCGTCGCGAATTCGGTGTGCTGGCGATCATCGGCGTCCTTATGCTTGGCTGCGGCAACACGGCCGTTCTCTGGTCGGAGCTCTATCTTTCCACCGGCCTGGCAGCGCTTCTGGTCGCAGGCATCCCGCTGTTCGCCGCCTTGATCGAGATGCTTCTTCCCGCTGGCGAAGGCCTGCCTTCGAGGGGATGGATCGGCATTATCATCGGCTTCATCGGCCTGGCGTTTCTGGTCTCTCCGAGCCTGCGGAGCAGCTTCCACGGCGACCCGCGTCAGATCGTCGCCACCGTAATCATCCTTACCGGCGCATTCTGCTGGACGGCTGGTTCCGTCATCTCACGGCGCTCGACCATCGGGATCAGCGGGTTCGCAGCGGCGGGCTGGCAGATGCTCTTCGGCGGAATCTTCAACACCGGCATCCTGCTCGTATCGGGCGGCTACCGCGGCTCGCACTGGAATGTGCAGGCATGGTCTGCCATCTTCTACCTTGTGACCTTCGGTTCGCTGACGGGCTACACGGCGTACATCTACCTTCTGAACCACGTCGCCGTCTCGAAGGTCACGACCTATGCCTACATCAACCCATTGATCGCCGTCATCCTCGGCGCCATCTTCATCCATGAGCGCTTCGTTAGGGCGGAGTATATTGGGATGGCTTCGATCCTGCTGGCAGTCTTTCTCGTCACCAGCGCGAAGTTGAAGACAGGAGCACTCCCGGCCGAGGTCAAAGATATCGCCGTCGGTCGCAAGGCGTAAACAAGCGATACAACTGCACGAATCCTCTATAGACTATCGTTCTAGAAAGAGCATCGATTCCTGTTGCCGTGATGTATGGAGCAAGAGCTATGGTTCTGCTTTGGAAGTACTTTGCCTTCGGGTTCAGCGCGTTACTCCCGGTCGTGAACCCGCTCGGTTCGGCGCTGGTATTTCTTGGCCTTGTCGGCGTTGTACCGCCTGAAGTGTACCGGTCGCTTGCGCGCCGCATTGCAATCAACACTGTCCTCTTCTTCGCCGTGATTGAACTGCTGGGCTCGGCGCTGCTCCGCTTCTTCGGCATCTCGCTACCCATCATGCAGGTGGCAGGAGGCTTTGTACTTGCAGCAATGGGTTGGTCGCTGCTGAATGAGAAGGACGCACAGTCCACGGTCAAGGCCGCCCAGCAGGAGGTTAAAAGCAACGAGGACGCCAGGAAGAACAGCCTGGAACAGGGAACGTTTTATCCACTCACCTTCCCCGTAACCGCTGGCCCGGGCTGTATCGTCGTGATGCTGACGCTGAGCGCCCATGCCTCAAAAAAAATGATCAGCGAAGATGTGCTGGCACACGTTGGCCTGCTGATCGCAGTGATCGTGCTAAGTGCTCTCGTCTACGTGTGCTATGCCTATGCACCGCAGATCACGCGAAAGATCTCTCCCGCGACCGCACACGGCATCCTGAGAGTCGTTGCCTTCATTCTGCTCTGCATCGGCGTTCAGATTGCATGGAATGGAGCGGCCTCGCTGCTCGCGACCGTCCTTCAACACCAATAAATGTTAGTAGCGTTTCAGCTTCGGTTCAGGCGCGGGACCTTGACGCCCATTCAGCAGCCAATCGAGCCGGCTGCGTATATCGTCATCCTTCGCCTCTCCCATGATGCGCGTAATGACCTGCCCTTGTTCATCGAGGATCAGCGTGCCCGGAACGATATCGCCAAGCCCGAAGTGCCCTAACATATCGGCGTTGCCTCCCACCCATACATCGAGGTGGATATTCTGGCGAGTCAGATATGGCTCAATCCTGGCGCGGTCCTTTGTATCGTCGATCGACACGGCAACGAAGTGAACTTTTTTGCCTGCAAACTCTGTACTCAGGGCTGAAAGCCGCGGCAGCTCTTCGCGGCATGGAACACACCATGTCGCCCAGAAGCTGAGCACGACAACCTGACCTTGCAAGTCGGAGAGCCGCTGCGAATGCCCTGAAAGATCTTTCAGCGTCGGGTTTGGAATACCTTTTGCGTCCGCCGTTCGAGCCGCGAAAAGACACACCAGACACAACATCAAAGAGAATAGTTTTTTCATCGATTTATCGCAGGAAGGTGGCTAAAAATGATGGGAGAGACTGACAATAACCGTATAGTCGGCAAAGAAGGCATCTCCATTCGTAGTATGGTGCTGAATCTCGGGCACACTTGGCGGACGGTTGCGATACAGCGCCCATGGGCCGTTGATGGACAAGACCGTGGTTCGGAAGTTGTACATCAAACCGGGGTCGAGAGAGATAATCGATCCCGGACGGCGAAACCCATTGCTGTCGCCGAGCAGGTCGCGGACCGGGACGCCTTCGCTTCGCATTCCGAGACCGAGCGCCAGCCCACGGACCTTTGGAACTCCTTGGGAAAGGCCGGCACGAAAGAGGTATTGGTCAGTGACGGAGAGAATGCCCTGCCCTGGCTGGCTGCGAAAGCTGCGAACACCGTTGGTGTCTTCGGGGTTGAATAAATATTGCCCTTCGATATAGACATCGGACCGGCGCCAAAGGGACTTATAAGCCTGCGAACCCAGAACGAATCCCCATCCCCCATCGCCTGGCTGCATGGAAGGATCTGCTGTGGCTTTAATGATTTTCCCTTGATAGAGGGCCGATCCCGTTGCGTTATCAATACCTGTAGGTAGTTTGAGAGAAGCGCTGACTGCGATATTGCCGCCATTCTCAGTAGGCGGGCGGAAGATCCAGGCCTGTGCGCCAAGAGTGATATCCCCTAGCCCGCTGACCTGATAGATTCCGGACGGCGGATAGATCTGGTTGCGGGTGCCGTTGTAAACGGGAACATCGGCGATAAAGCTCCAGCGAGGAGATACCCGGTACTGGACACCGATGTCGAATATATTCTGGTGGTTTTCTACCGCTGTCGGACGTGCAATTTCATTCGTCCCCTGAAAATACTTGTTCGAATTAAAGACGCGATAACCAATATCAACGGTAAGGTTGTGGATTGACCACATGCTGCCTGAGCCACCCTCATCACTTCTAACGAGCTGATCGATTGGGCGCTGGTTAGAGTGGGCGGCAACACATCCCTGAGCAATAGCACGGCCACTGACACATACCAGCGCTACAAGAGCAAAGAACGAACACAACTGCTTTTTATTTTTCATGAATAGTCCTCGGAGTACATGGCCTCTGCCGTTAGCAGTAGAAAAATATTAACGGTGAGCCACCACTCTACTTTGAGAGGACAGGCCGAGTCTTCGGCCTAAGGGTGGAGATTAAACTCCATCCAGTACGCGCTGCGTCGAATTAATCGAACTTCAGGAACGTCCTATTTTCGCTTCCAGCGAACTCCGTCTTTCGAGTCTTCGATGAGGATGCCCTTGGCAAGTAGATCGTTGCGAATGGCATCGGCTCGAGCGAAGTTGCGGGTCTTCTTAGCCTGTGTGCGTTCAGCGACAAGCGCATCAATCTCTTCATCGCCAAGCGAGAGGTTATTGAGAAGCTCTGGAGCCGCTTCGCCGAGACGGCCTTCTGCCTCCGCCCACGCAAGCGCAGCGCGGGTGAGGGCTGCGTCCCGATCTTCGAGTACAGCGAAGACGCCATCGAAGAGATCGAGCACGCGAAGGATTTCGACGACGTTGCCGGCGTGAAGCGTACCGGCGTCGGCAGCTGAGTTGGCCGTACGAACCAGGTCGAAGATGGCCGCTCGCGCTTCGGCGGTGTTCAGGTCATTGGCCAGCGATGCGGTGTACCCCCGCTCCGCCTTTGCGGTTGCCGCGGCGACGTCGGCATCGAGGCCATCCGCAAAGCCGCCCTTCAACATGCGCTGATGAAAGGTTCGCAAGCGCTCGATGGCGTTGGTCGATTCGGCCAGGCTTTCGAAGGTGAAGTTCATCTGGTGCCGGTAGGGCACGGAGATGAGCAGGAAACGGATGGCCGAGGCGCGGTAGCCCCTGAGCAGAAGATCGCGGAGCGTGTAGAAGTTGCCCTCCGACTTCGACATCTTCTTGCCTTCGACCAGCAGAAAGCGAACGTGCATCCAGTGCCTAGCGAAGGTCTTTCCGCTGGCCGATTCTGACTGTGCGATCTCGTTCTCGTGATGCGGAAACATCAGGTCTTCGCCGCCAGCATGGAGGTCGAAGGAGTCGCCAAGAAACTTCGTCGCCATGGCGGAGCACTCGATGTGCCAGCCGGGACGGCCGGAGCCGAGAGGTGTGTCCCAGTGCTGCTCGCCGGGCTTGGCGGCCTTCCACAGGGCGAAGTCGCGGGCGGCATCCTTTTCGTACTCGTCAACATCGACGCGAGCGCCATCTTCGATGCCGTCGAAGTCTTTCTTCGAGAGCTTGCCGTACTCCGGGAAACGAGCGATGCGGAAGTACCAGCTTCCATCCTCTGCCTGGTAGGCGATGTCTTTGGAGGCGAGCTTTTCGATGAGGCCGACCATCTCGGGAATGCAACTGGTGGCATGAGCGACGTGTTCCGACTTCTGGATGCCAAGCGCATCGAGGTCTTCAAAGAAGGCGCGCTCGTATTTGGCCGTGTACTCGGCAATGGAAACGCCTGCGGCGGCGGCGTTGCGGATGATCTTGTCGTCGACGTCAGTGACGTTCATGACGTGTTTGGTATCGATGCCCTGCTGGCGGACGAAGCGGCGCAGCACATCGACGTGGAGGAAGGTGCGGAAGTTGCCGATGTGGCCGTAGTCGTAGACGGTGGGACCGCAGCAGTACATTCGCAGCTCCGGTGCGCCTACAGGTGCCAGTGCTTCAACTTTTCCGCTGAGGGTGTTAAAGAGTTCTATCGTTGCCACTTGCGCTCAATCCTGCCGCAGCCGAGCGCGGGGCGCGGTGCAGACTGCTCTCCTTGGAATCCTTGTCGATTTTAGCTGATGGACGGGTGCTTTCGCGCGGCGGCGATCTTTAGGATTGCCCCAGCCGAAGCTGGGGGGTCGCGGCGAGATCCTCGGTCGCGAAATTTGCTGCTAAAAACTTCGGCCATGCCGCAGCGGCGATCATGGCGGCGTTATCGGTCGAAAGCGCCAGCGACGGGAAGGCGATGGGCAGCTCCCGTTTGTCGGCCTCTGCCTGAAGACGGCGCCGAAGCTCGCTGTTGGCCGCTACGCCGCCGGATACGACGATGCCACGGGCACCGAAGGACTCCGCTGCAGCGAAGGTCTGGCGAAGGAGATTGCCGACGACGGCGTATTGGAACGACGCGATCAAGTCGAGCGTCTGCGCATCGCAGAGTGCGGCAATTGCGGCGATATCGGGCTTCGTGTCGCCCATTGCGGCAATCGCCTTGCGCCGGGCTTCGATGCTCTCCCGCATGTCATGGGTCTCGACGTAGCGCAGGACGGCGGTTTTGATCCCGCTGAAAGAGAAGTCGAAGCCGGGACCGCTTGTGGAGAGCGGCGCCTTCTTATTCGGCATCGATATACCTTCGCGATGCGGCCGGGGCTTGATCTGGGCGAAGTTGAAGGTCACTGCTCGGGGATTTCCGTGTCGGGCAAGAGCGTCGATCCAGGGGCCGCCGGGGTATCCAAGGCCAAGGAGCTTCGCAACCTTGTCGTAGGCCTCGCCTGCTGCGTCGTCCACGGTGCGGCCGACGTTGCGATAGCTCCACGCGCCCTGTTCGCTCTGTTGCGCCAGATAGAGATGCGTGTGGCCGCCAGAGACGACGAGCGCCAGCAGCGGCAATTCCATGGGGGCATCGGAGCGCTGGCGAGCCTCCATCAGCACAGCGTGTATATGACCTTCCAGATGGTTTACGGCGATCAGGGGCTTGCCTA
>NZ_DATKQC010000419.1:0-14575 GCF_035532915.1 Edaphobacter sp. | reverse complement strand
GCTTAAGAAAAATGGCGTTCGTGCCGAACCGTTTGTAGTCTTCACCTCAATCAGGCATTCGCGTCCATCAGGTTCGAATGAAAGAACGTCATAGCCTGCACCATCTCCATCTTCCGCTGCCACCCATCGCACCTTTCGCGCCAAGTCGACGCGGTCGGCCCCTGCGAGCACTGCTCTCTCAAGTTCGACGACAAAAGCTTCTCCAGCTTTGCCCAGGATTCGATTACGATGGTCTCTCTCCACTGGATCAAACTTTCGCACCAGACGCCGCAGGCGCTCAGGAACTTTCTGGTCGGCAACTGTAGCGATCGGAGGATCCACAAAGACGGCAGATTCGGCGATGACTACTGTAGGCTCGGTTGGAGTCAATTCGAGAATTGTTGGATGCAGGATAAGATAACGGTCGATGGCGTCGAAGATAGCATTTTGGTAGTTCCTCTTGGGCATATAGCCGGGTATCCACGGTAATCCGAGTTCATCGAGAACGGCAGAGATATTCTGATGCTTGAACTCAACTGATCGATGAGTGCGGCCAATTTGGGCCATAAGTGCCGCGCTATGTCTGGATTTAACGTATGGTCTTCCAGCAATATCGGCGGCAAGCATCACGAAATAATCAGCAATGATCGCGTTGAGTTCATCGTCCTGCCACGGTGTTCCGATCTTTCTATCGTCCGCCATTGAATATCGCAACCATTCTTGTCGTTGATGCTGATATGTTCGCAATAAAATGCGGGCGATTCCCAAAGCGTTTACCGCGCTAAACTGCCACTACGGCGTCACACCTCAATGGCTATGCTTTCAACTACGGATTCATCGCTACTCACCCAGACCCACGCATGAACCCACGCGCCAGAATCACTCGAACTGACCATAGCCTCAGGGTCGATCTCCAACTCATCACTGCACCAAAGTTTTTTAGCGGCTTCTCGATAGCGCTCATCTGTTATTGGCGTAGTTACAAATGCCGGATTAGTCATGGGTCTGATGTCTCCAAGTAATTCAGTCTAAACCCAGTTCGAGACCTTCTCCTTACTCCATGCGATACTTAAGCCTGACATGTACAAGCGAGTCCTCCTCAAGCTCTCCGGAGAAGCCCTTGCCGCAGGCAGCGGCTTCGGCATCGACGCAATCTTCATTCACAAAATAGCCGAAGAGATCGCAGACGCTCACGCGCTCGGCTGCCAGATCGGCATCGTCGTCGGTGGAGGCAACTTCTTCCGTGGCGTTGCCCAGCAGGCCATCGACATGGACCGCGTCGCTGCCGACCACATGGGAATGCTCTCGACCGTCATTAACTCCATCGCCCTGCAGGATGCCATCGAAAAGCGTGGCCTCACCTGCCGCGTCATGTCCGCCATCGAGATGCACCAGGTCGCCGAGCCTTACATCCGCCGCCGCGCCATGCGCCATCTCGAAAAAGGCCGCATCGTCATCTTCGCCGCCGGCACCGGCAACCCCTACTTCTCGACCGACACCGCCGCCAGCCTGCGCGCCATGGAGATCAAGGCCGACATCCTGCTCAAGGCCACCTCCGTCGACGGCATCTACACTGCCGACCCCAAGACCAACCCCGACGCCACCAAGTTCGACCAGATCACCTATAACGACATTCTCCGCCTCAACCTCCGCGTCATGGATACCACCGCCGTCTCTCTCTGCAAGGACAACAATATGCCCATGATGGTGTTCAGCATGAAAGAGCAGGGAAACATCGTCCGCGTGGTCGGCGGCGAAAAACTTGGCTCGCTCGTCACTGCCTGAAACGCCGTTCCCGAAGCACCCGGCATCGACCGCAGAAGCTGCGTCATTTTCCTGTTGTCTTGACCTCTGCCTGGCGCATCATCCAAGCATCTACGTTAAAGATCAGTCGCAACAGGAAACCCGCATTTTGCCAACCACCGCTACCGTCGCAGCTCCTGCCACCACCCGCAAGCCACCCCTTCCGGCCCTGACCGGCATCCGCACCCTGCTTGCCCTCAGCATCGTGCTCTTCCACTTCACCCCTTCGCATCTCGGCCCGCTCTACCCCTTCGTCGATAACGGCTATATCTTCGTCGGCGTCTTCTTCCTTATCTCCGGATATATCCTCACTTACAACTATGCCGACCGTGGCTCCAGCTTCAACAGGCGCAACTTCTGGGTCGCCCGCTTTGCCCGCCTCTACCCCATCTATCTGCTCGCCCTCATCGTCTCCGTCAAGATGCTCGAAGACGAGTGGGCTGTCCGAAGCCACGCCGAATTCTGGAAGGGAATCGTCCTCACTCCCTTCCTCCTGCAGGGCTGGAGTCCCAACCTCGCCACCTTCTGGAACACCGTCGCCTGGACGCTCTCCTGCGAGGTTATGCTCTACGCCGCCTTTCCGTGGCTGATCCGCATCCCCTGGCCCAAGACCGCAGGACGCCTCATCGCCCTGCTGATGGCAATCTGGGCCATCGGAATGGTGCCGCACAGCCTCTATATACTGCTCAACCCCGATCACCTCACCGGCCCCGTAACCCGTTACACCTCCACCTATCTCGTTCGTTTTCTCAAATTCACACCGTTGCCCTACGTCTGCACGTTTCTGGTGGGGGTCATCCTGGGCAAACTCCAGCATGTGCTCTCCATCACGCCACGCCAGCGCTTTGCCGTCGCCGCTGCCAGTGTGGGAGCCCTGCTGGTGGTCTTCTACGGACTGGTCGAACACCTGCCGTATCTTCTGATGCACGGCGGGCTGCTCATCCCGCTCTTCGCTGCCCTTGTGCTTGGCCTTAGCGGAGTGAACCCGGTGGCGGCTGTCTTCGCTTGCCGGCCGTTGCTGATCGTCGGCGAAAGCAGCTACTGCCTCTACCTGCTGCACTTCAACGTGCTGATCCTTGTCCGCAAGTACCACCTGTCGCAGCATCTGCACGTGGCTGCCCTTGACCCTTGGTTCTCCTACGCGTTTGTGATCCTCTTTTCGCTGGCCGCCTTCCGTTTCGTTGAGAATCCAGCCCGCAGATTGATACTTACCCACCTCTCAACCCGCCCCCGCGCCACCCAGACCACCTCGTCCTGAGCATTGTCGCCGCTGCCGCTGTCTTTGTAGTTGCACTTGCTTCTGGGTACGCCAAGGCTTCAGTCTTGGCGTATCTTTCCTTAGCCCCTGTGGGGTATGCCTTCCCTTCCAGCTACAGCGCTCCCCCCAATGTGAAAAACTCTGTCAAGTCGTAAATCGAACACCCTCTAATAAATCAGTGGCGTACGATTGCAAAAGAAGTTGTAAATTCAAGAGCCCGGCCATCGCGCCGGGCTCTTGAATTCATGTGAGAGTGGCTCAAAGTCCAGAGATAAGTCGTTTTCTTCGAAGAGTAAGCAGGGGGAGATACTTGACAGACTCGCGGTGGGCAATAAAAAGCCCCGCAATCGCGGGGCTTTTCGTTACAGCAACTGCGTGCTCTTAGGGGTTGATGATCTGGTTGGGATGACCGTATGAACCGTTAGCCACCGCCACTGCGCAGGTCGGAAGACCGGAGGTGGGGAAGGGCGTGTTCTGTACCGCGGTCAGGCCGCCGTTATGGGAGTTGAGTGCCTCGCCGCTGATCGTTCCGTCCAGGTAGTTCGAAACGTACAGGTACTTGCCGAGAGCCGGCTCGATGGCGATGCAGGTGGGGGTCGTTCCAACCGACGTCGTGGCCGAACCGACCGAGCTCACCGGGGCTCCGGTTGCGATGTCGATCGCATAGGCGCCTACCGTGTTGTCGTTGTAGTTGGCAACGTACAGGTACTTGCCTCGTGGATCGACGGTCACGCTGACCGGGAAGGTTCCGGTTGCGAACGGTCCATTGGTCATCGTGGCAAGCTGCCCGGCGGTACCGGTCAGGTAGCCGTAAAGCTGGTTGGTGGCCTTGTCGGTGACATAGACGAACCGTGCCGAGGGGTCCTCAGCGATCGAGCTGGGGGTGGTTCCGGCGGGGTAGCCGTTGAGGACAGGGACGCCGTTCAGGACAACGGTACCGTCCGTGGTCGGCGTCAGAAGGCCGGTCGAGGTGTTCTCGGCGTAGCCAAGAATAACGCCCAGCGGGCTGGCGGTGGTTGCATTCTCCTGGTCCAGCACGTAGACGAAGCTGTTGACCTTGCTGGTCACAATGCCGACCGGAAGGTTGCCGACGTTCTGGGTTCCTGCCACGGTCAGACTGCCATCCGCTGCGATGCCGAAGATGGTGACGCTGCCCGGTCCGGGGGAGCCAGCCGTATAGAGCTGCGTGTTATTCGGCCCGTTCTGGTAGGTATTGGCAACGTAGAGGTACTTGCCGCCAGCATCGATGGCCGCTGCTGTGGGCAGGCTGCCGGTCGTGTTGTAGGTGTTCTTCAGGTACAGCTTGCCGTCGGTTCCGATGGAGAACTCCATCACGGTGGAGTCGTCATGGTTGACCACGTAGACGAACTGGCCGTTCGCGCTGGCCGGTCCGACAACCAGTGTTACCGGTTTCTTTCCTGCCGCGATCGGGGAGTCCGCCAGCGGCGTGAGAGCGCCGGATTGATAGTCGACGGCAAAGGCGCTGACGCCGCCATCAGTCGAAGAGCTGGCTGAAAGAGGGGCTGAAGTGGTCACATAGACGTATGCCAACGTGTAGTCGCGGCTGCAAGCCGTTACGCCAAGACCAACTGCAAGAGACAAAATCGAGGCCAGTGCACCACGGCCTATGTTATTCAACTTCATGCTTACCTGGCTCCGGGGCAAATCGTTTCCGCCCGCTTCTGCTGTTTCAAAAAAACAATTCAGGGCTCATGCAGACACCCTGTCCTGTGGCTTTAGCTGGCATGCTGCCAGCTAGTTAACATTGCCGCTGACCGCGAGGCAGGTCGACAACCCTGTCGCAGTGAACTTAGAGCCTCTCCTCAGATTCGAGAGTTCGCCGGTGCTCTTGTCGAGGTTGAAGCCGGTGACGGTGCCGTCCACGTTGTTCGACGTGAACATGTACTGGTTCGAAGGATCTTCGACCATGCACACCGGGCCTGCGCCAACCTGGTAGGGATTGTTGCCCGTATCAGGAATCTCCTGCAGCTTGCCGGTCGTTCCATCAATGGTGTACGCCGAGATCGAGCTGTAGGCGGGAGCATTCGAGTTAGCCGACGACTGGTTGGCAACGTAGAGGTACTTATTGCTGCTGTCGACCATCGAATACACGGGGTTTGACGTCTGGCCAAGGTTCGCTATTTTGCCGCCGGTCACCACGTTCAAGGCGCAACCCGTTCCAACCGTGTAAGGCAGAATGTAACCACCCGGGCTGTCAGAAGTAGCACCCGCATCCGTGAGGTAGACATACTGCGAACCCGCATTGATCGAGGTCAGCCTGCCCGCATTGGTTTGAATGGTTGTGTTGGAGGGCAGCGTCAACTGACCTGCCGCGCCAATGCTGTACGGGAAGACCGTCTGGTCGCCCGAGTCCACCGTGAAGAGGCATCCGCTGCCGGCAACCTTCATCATGATGGGAGTATTGCCGACCGGGAAGTAGGTTAGCTGGGTGCCGTCCGTGTTCTTGATCTGCTTGTTCGGCACCAGCGTCAGACGCCCGGTGTCGTTGGCGACCGCAAATACGGTGATGTCGCCGAAGCATCCTGCGGCCGGGGCGCCAAGAGTGCAATCAGTTCCAGGCGCTTGCTGGTCGAGAACATAAAGGAAGGAGCCGGTGCTGTCCATCTGCGCCCAGACAGGCGTCGTACCCTGGCTGGCGAAGCACTGCTGGAAAGTCAGGACGCCGTCGCCGCCGATGCTGAACTCGGCGATGCCGCTACCGTTGGTGCCGCACTGCTGCGGTCCCGAGTTATTGCCCGAAGTCGGGGTAACACCCTCGTTCACCACGTAGAGATATCGTCCACCGGGGCGGACGACCAGCGAGACAGGATTCGACCCGCCGGAGGTGAACGGTGCATGCGGAATCTCTGTCAGATTACCGGTATAATCGTCGATCTTGAAAGCGGCGATCTGGTTATACTGCGTGCCAAGAACCCACATGAAACCGACGGTGCCGCCACCGCACGCCGTCATGCCTAGACCCATCGCTACGGACACTACCAAGGCCATTGAAACCCGGCCAATCCTGCTCAACTTCATGCGCTTCCTTAACCTCGCCAGTGATCTTGTTCGATCACCTTCTGCCGCGAGCAACTCTGTAGGGATACGATTCCTTCGCCAATTGTAGAAGCTGTTGCGACTTTATGCCACTTCCCGGAACGCATTCCTTGCCGAAGTTTCTGGTCACCAGCCAATGGTTACGTCGCCGGACCCGTTTTGCGCGACAAAAAGACCCAGACCGAGATCCGGGCCTTATGTCAGCGCTGGTGGAATTTACCAGCCTGGTTACCAGACGTGGCAGCTCTTTTCCGGCATCATCGGCTGGCCGACCTTGCAGCCAAACGCCTTGCCGAATTCGTCGAAGTTCTGCACGCTTCCATCAACGCGCCACTGGCCGCTGGAGTGCGGATCGGTCTTGGCGCGCAGGCGAGCGGCCTGTTCGCGGGTGTTCTCGCACCAGACCTGCCCCCAGGAGATGAAGTAGCGCTGCTCCGGTGTGTAGCCGTCGATTTTTTCTGTCGTCGACTTGTTCTCCTCGGCCAGCGTGCTCATCAGCGCGGCATAGGCGATGCGAAGACCACCGTTGTCCGCCGTGTTCTCACCCAGCGTCAGACGGCCGTTCAGCTTCTGGCCGGGAGCGACCTCGAAGTTGTCGTACTCCTTGACCTCGCAGTCGGTGCGCTCGTCGAACTTCTTCTTGTCCTCCGGCGTCCACCAGCTGCGCACGTTACCCTGCGCGTCGTACTGGCTCCCCTGGTCGTCAAAGCCGTGCGTCATCTCGTGGCCGATGACGATGCCGATGCCGCCGAAGTTGACCGCTGGATCAGCCTTGAAGTCGTAGAAGGGGGGCTGCAGGATTCCGGCAGGGAAGTTGATGTCGTTCATCGCCGGGTTGTAATAGGCGTTCACCGTGGGTGGCGTCATGTCCCACTCTTTCTCGTCGACGGGCTTGCCAATCTTGTTCAGGTCGTGGCGATCGGCAAAGGCGCTGGCCCGCTCCACATTGCCGACGGGGTCGTCTCGCTTGACCACCAGGGTTGAGTAGTCGCGCCACTTGTCGGGATAACCAATCTTCTGGCGGAAGGCCTCGAGCTTCTTCTCCGCCTGTACCTTGGTGGCGTCGCTCATCCAGTCGAGATGCTGGATATCTTGCCCAAGAGAGACTTCGAGCGCATGGACGAGCTTGTCCATGTTGTCCTTGGCAGCGGGAGGGAAGTTTTTGGCGACCCAGTCCTGCCCGACGGCCTCGCCCATGGCGCGGTCGGTGGCGACGGTGCAGCGCTTCCATCGCGGCGTGATCTCTTTCTGGCCGGTCAGCGTGGCTCCGTAGAAGTCGAAGTTTTCCTCGACGAAGGGCTGGCTGAGGTTGGCAGCGAAGCGATGGACCGTGTGCCAGCGCATGTAGCTCTTCAACGCATCGACGCTGGTGGCGTCGATCTGCTGCTGCATTGCCTTGAAGAAGCCGGGTGAGACAATGTTGGCGGTCTCGAGGCCGCCCTCTTTCTTGGCGTCGAGGTAGACCTTCCAGTTGAAGTCCGGAGTCATGGTCTGCAACTGGGCGATGGTCATGACGTGATACACGTTCGCGGGATTGCGACGCTCGACGCGCGCCATCGAACCCTGCGCCAGCGCTGTCTCCACGGTCATCACACTCTGCGCTTCGGTCGCAGCCTGTGCGGGCGAGTCCCCAAGCAGCACGAACATCCTGGTCACATGCGCGACGTATTGTTCGCGGAGTGTCTTGGAGCGCTCGTCCTGGTTGAGGTAATAGTCACGGTCGGGAAGGCCGAGGCCACCCTGGTCCAGCGCGCCGATCTGCCGCGTCGAATCCTTCTGGTCCTGTTCGGAGCCGAAGTCGAAGAAGAAGCCGACGGCGTATTTGTTCTCCATCGTTCCCAGCAGCGTGGCCAATGTCTTTTTGTCGTTCCAGTTGGCGATCGTCTTCAGCGCCGGTTCAATTGGCTTCGCGCCGAGCTGGTTAGCCAGATCGACGTTCATGCAGGCGGCGAAGTAATCGCCGTACTTCTTTTGCAGTGGAGTCTTCGGAGTGTCGGCTGCCGCCTTCAAATCCTGGTAAAGAAGATAGTTGTTGCGTTCCGCCAACTCATTGAAGCGGCCCCAACGCGTCTGGTCGGCGGGAATGGGATTCTCCTTCTTCCAGTTGCCGCACGCATATTGATAGAAGTCGGTGCAGGGATCGGCGGTCTTGTCGATTCCCGAGAGGTCGAAGCTGATGGGCTCCTTCGGTACGGACGTGGGCGCCAGCCCTGTGCCTGCTTTATTTGCCGGGGTCGAGGACTGGCCGAGACAAAGGCCACTGCCTAGCACCAGGAATGCAGCGAAATATTTGAAGGTCATGAGTCTCCCTGAAAATGGCGAAGGTGCAATATTGATAGATTCAGCATAAACCGCGCCTTTCTTGCTACAAAGCTTGGTGGGTCAACAGTAGAAGCGTGAGGGGTGGTCGAAGTGACTGGGTGCAACAAAGAGTCCAGGCCGAAGCCTGGACTCTTTAGTCTTGTGCAGAGGGAAGCCTAGAAGATTTTCAAATGAATAGTCAGATACTTCTTCGGGTCTTTCCGAATGGTCGTCACCAGGTCGGTGCTCGCGCTCAGCAGATTATTCAGATTGCTGTAGGCCTGGTCGTCCGTTGTGAGCTTGCCGAGCGTTCCCTTGCCGTCATTAATGCCACTCACCAAAGTATTGACCTGCTCCAGCGTATGGCTCAAGTCATTCCGGAACTTCGGATCCTTCAGCATCAGGCCAAGGCCGCCCTTGCCCGCGTCCGCGTCCGTCATAATCGAGTTGGCATGGATGAGCGTCGAGTTCAGGTTCTTGTAAAGCGAGTCGTCCTTGAGCAGCATCCCCGCCGAGCCCTTGCCGCTATTCAGATCGTTGGCAATGTTCTCCAGCTTTCCGGCAGCGTCGTTCAGCCGGTTATACATGGTGTCGTCCGTCATCAGCTTGCCGATGGAGCCGCGACCGTTGTTCAGGTTCTTCTCGAGCGTCAACAGCTCGTCCACGGTCGCGTTGGCCTTGTTGTACAGATCCGGGTTATTGATCAGCTGGCCGACTGAGCCTTTGCCTGACTGGAGATTGTCGACGATCACATTCATCTTCGACAGAATCACGTTCAGGCTCTCGATGGTGCCCTGACTCGCTTTGACGACATCGGTGATGCTCGGAGTCTCCAGTGTCGTCAACTCATCGCCATCCTTGAGAGGAGGCCCAACGGCAAACTGGCTGTTGATGTCGACGACGGTATCGCCGAGCACGCCCACCGTGGTCAACGACGCCTTGGAGTCTTTCTTCAAGCTGGCGGTATATTTTTCGTCGAGCTTAAGGACAACCTTGACCGGGGTCAGTTTGCGGCTGGGCGAATTAACCACCGTTACGCTCTTCACGGTGCCGATAGTAACGCCTTCAAGGTTTACGGCAGCGCCTTCTTTCAGGCCTGCGGAGTTCTCAAAATAGACGGGGATCGTCAGCTTATGCGAGAAAAGCCCCAACCCCGAGGCGCTGGTCATCAGAAACAGCAGCGTCACCAGAATTACTGACGAAACCAGTACAATCACGCCCACTTTCAACTGCGACCATCTGACCTCCTGCTGGCTGGGCATAGCTCTCCTTCAAATATCTTTCAACGGGATGCGACACAGGCAGCAGGGTACCTGGTAAATGAGAGGATACATCAGCCGGGCCGCTGTCCGGCATATCTTCTTCTATCGCTCCCAATGCATAAAGCGCTTGCTTTCAATGGATGCATGAAATTGGGCAATGGTTTCAATTCTCTGCAATGACGACGGCCATAGCGACGTCGCGGCTATGGGTCAAACTCAGTTGCAAATGGCGCACACCCATGGAATCAGCGCGTTCCGCCGCCCTTCCCGTGAGATGCAGCGTGGGCCGTTCGCCGGGGTTGCGACGCACTTCGATCTCCCGCCAACTGATTCCACGGGCGATGCCCGTCCCCAGTGCTTTGGCTGCTGCCTCTTTGGCTGCAAATCGGGCTGCAAAACTCTCCGCGGCGTGCTTCTTTTGCTGGCAGTAAGCAATCTCGCCTTCGGTAAAGACTTTGTCCATAAAGCGTTGTCCGAAACGGGCGAGGCTCTGCTGGACGCGCTCGATCTCGATTAAATCTGTGCCTAATCCAAGAACCATTCGGCATCTCCTTCGGCCCGTCCAACCTCGCCACCGTTTATCTCATCAACCTTAGGTAACTGTAGTAACTGTGCGCGTCCATTCCGAGCACTTCCGATACTCCCTGCCGTCACATGACTACGGTGCGTTGTCTCTATCACGCTTCTCACGATCCTCTCCGATGAACAGCCTAACGGCAGAAATTTCTCGCCCCCGGCGGCTACAGGATACGATGCAACTTCTTGATATACAGAGCTTCAGCTACGAAGAGCGGCAAGGACTGCTCCCCACCCTGACCTCCGCGCTGGCTGACTGCGGAGGCTGGGTCCTCTGCCGCCGGACGCTCTCTCCCTCCATGATGGAGATCCGCCTTGAAATACAACTTCGCTCCATCGTCGATCTCTACGCCTCCATCGTATCCTCCGGCCTCGAGCTGACCCGTGCGGGCCATCTCGCGCTCACCGATCTCTGCACCTGCCGCAAAAATCTTGCCACTCCGGCCGATCTGGGCCAGGTCGTCACCATCCGTCTCGAAATCAGTTTTCTTGAAGATGTGACGCTGCAGTCGCTGCTGATGATTGGCACTATCCCTGCATAATGGTCGACCCTCTTAAGTCAGAAAGAGTTTCCAGAACTTATTGGCCCAGCCAAACCACTGTCCGTTGATGGAGCAGGCTGTCGGAATCTCCAATGACCAGCACTCCCGGCTGACGCTGACCGCGGGTAAATACCAGCCCCAGCCCAGTGGCATCTCCCGCTACTTTGAATACAGGCTGGCTCAATACAGAGTCTCCTGCCGCAACTTTCGCTGTCAGTTGGACGCCTGAGACCGCGGTCGATTCCTCCCACCGCCGCCCCTGCTTGTCGATCAGATATGCCCGGATCAGCCCTTCGCTCTGCATCTTCTCCTTGCCATGATTCGAGATGCGTACTGATACGCGAATCAGCTTGCTGCCATCCTGAATCAGGTAGCCTGGCAGCTCCTGTACGCTGGTCACCGCGAAGCACATCTCGTCGAAGCACCGGTCCTGCCCGAGAGCTACTACTTTTTGCGGCTTCGTCAGCGAAGTCCACAGCAGAACCGTCACATAGATCACCCAAACCGCGACGATCCACAGCGAGTGCCATGCCGCCTTCCGGCGTTCCTTCCGTACCAGCGAGATCGTGATTCCGGCCGCGCCGACCGCCGTCCAACCCGCCAGCACAAGCAGCAGCAACTCCCGAAAATTCATTTCAGATCCTCACTCGCGATAAACTTCATAGTAACTACATGGCACCCATCATTCTCGCGCAGGATCTCAGCAAGACGTATCGCTCCGGAAAACTCGCAGTCACGGCGCTCCGCAAAGTCAGCTTTGCCATCGAGCCCGGCGAATTTGTGGCCATCGTAGGCCCCTCGGGCTCCGGCAAATCGACGCTCTTCTATATTCTAGGCGGCCTCACCCACACGACCAGCGGCTCGGTCTGCATCGACGGCGTCGACTTTGCCACGCTCGACGACGGGCAGCGCACCAAGATGCGCCGCGCCAAGATCGGCTTCGTCTTCCAGCGCTTCAATCTGCTGCCCACGCTTTCGGCGATGGGCAATATCGAGATTGCCCACGATATCGCGAACCTCGGCTCCCCGAAAAAGGAGATCGACAGGCCGCTGCTCGATCAACTTACCCACATGCTGGGTATTGATGGCCGACTCGACCACAGGCCCAACGAGCTTTCTGGCGGCGAGCAGCAGCGTGTTGCCATTGCCCGGGCACTCATCACGCGGCCTGCCATCGTGCTCGCCGACGAGCCCACCGGCAACCTCGATACCAAGAACTCCGACGCCGTGCTGGGGATGCTTCGCAAGTCGAGCCGTGATCTGAAGCAGACCGTCCTGATGATTACGCACAATAGCGAGGCCGCGCAGATTGCCGACCGCATCCTGCATATGCGCGACGGCGAGATTACGCACATCGAAAAGGGCAGGGGATAGCCGGTCCATCTCGATGACAGCCCAGAAATGCCGGTCTTCGCGTCCTCGTCAACACCTGCGATGCCTCATTGCACCTGCAACGCGACCCCGGCACCATCGCGCTGCCAGTGATCGCTATCTCCGGCATCTATGGCATGAACCTCAAGGGCCTGCCCTTTGAGAACTCTCCGAACGGGGCCTTTATGTGGGCGGACTTACCGTCGTGTGCACGGCATTGTTGCTGGTCATCTTGCGCAAGCTGAAATGGTTTTAGACGCCCATCACAAAAATCGGCGCTAACCTTCGCAAGATGAAAAATCGTCTCTCGTTATGACTTGCCGCATTACGCGAAGACGGTTTTTGGCATCTCTTCTTATTAGACAGACTGTGTCACAAGGAGATTTTCGTTATGACCGATTACCGCGTAGCAAAAGGCGAGGCGCATGAAGATCAGGTAACAGCCGCGATTGAAAAGTTCACAGCACAGGTTCCCTCCAGCGTTTATCTGGGCCTTGCTTTGGCCTCGATGGCAGTTTCGCTCGGCTTTTCCGCAGCGAAGAAGTCTCATTCCGCCCTCTTCGTGGGCCAGTGGGCGGCGCCCTTCCTGCTCATCGGCGTCTACAACAAGCTAGTTAAGATTCACGGCTCCGATGGCACTCGAGCCAGCCAGCTCTCCCAGTAGCAGAAGAAAGGCCCCATCCGGTAATACGGAGGGGCCTTCTGCTTTATGTCGTGTCGAAACGGTTTACGCTACGGGTACGAACTCGTTCGATCCGCCAGCGGAGATACGCACCTCGCCTGTGCCTATCTCATAGACCCAGCCGGAGATGGTCAGCTCCCCTCGCGCCATGGCGGCAGCCACCGATGGATGCGTGCGCAGGTGATGAATCTGGAGCAGGACATTCTGTTCGGTGACGCTGCGCATCAGCGCCTCAGGCGCCTCGTCTTTGGCTCCAAGGGCCTCAGCTACACTCATCGCCGTCGCCGCATTCTTCAGCCAGTTTTTGACGGCGGGCATCGCCGTGACGCTGTCAGGCGCGAGCAGACCCTTCATGGCTCCGCAATCGGCGTGGCCGCAGACCACCACATGCTTCACCTTCAACAGGGTGACTGCGTACTCGACCACCGCGCTTACGCCTCCCATCATCTCGCCATAGGCGGGAATCAGGTTGCCGATATTGCGTAGCACAAACAGCTCGCCCGGCTTCGTTTGCGTGATTGTTTCGGGTTCAATCCGCGAGTCCGCGCAGGCCACGAAGAGCGTGTGCGGCTCCTGCGGTACGCTTACCGCCTTGCGGTACATCTCCGCCTGTTCGGAGTACACCGTCGTTTGAAACTGGCGAATCCCCGCCTTCAACTGCTCAAGCACATCCTGCATAGGTCCTCTTTTTCAAGGTTTAAGCTTCACGCCATTTAATGTTGCAGCCAAGGCTGGTCCGCTGGTTCGTGTCCGGCCGCTTGCAGGCGATCACGTCGTCCAGGGCCTGGCGCAGGTCTTTGCCCGTGACCGGAGTATCGTTGCCGAAGTCTCCCCGCCGCGGTCGGCTCTCGTCCAGCTGTCCCCGGTAGACGAGCTTCATCTCGGCATCGAAGAGGAAGAAATCGGGTGTGCATGCGGCGTCATAAGAGCGTGCCACCTCCTGCGACTCGTCGAACAGGTAAGGGAAGCGGAAGTCCAGCCGCTCGGCCTGGGCCTTCATCTCCTCAGGGCCGTCCTGCGGATAGGCGACAGCGTCGTTTGACGAGATGGCGACGATGCCGATCTTTCCCTCGTAGTCCGCGCCGATACGGGCCAGTTCTGCCTCGACGTGCTTCACATAAGGGCAATGGACGCAGATAAACATCACCAGAAGGCCGTTTTTGGCTACATCGTCTCGTCCAACGGCCTTTCCCGTCACTACATCCGCCAGTTCAAACGCGGGAGCCACCGTTCCTAACTCCACCATGGCCGATTGTGTCCTGGACATCGAAATCCTCTCAGTCTCTCCTGTCCATCATATTCGCCCGGGTTTTTCCGGGAACGGTTTTGCTGATCGATCAGTAAGGAAGGTTTTCCGAGACAAACTGCACAACCTTTTTCCAGTTGATCGCCCCGTGCTCGTCGCAGTATTCATTCGTGAACTCGCGGGTCATCCGGTTATAAGCGTTGTTCTTTTGTTCCTCAAATTCTTCGTTGAACTTGTCCGCCTGATGTCCGAGCGGTTGAACGATGTCCGTATACAGGTCTCGATCTCCGGAGAGAAGGTGCCAGAAGCTCTGGCCCCCGATGTGGAGGAATTTCCCGTTGTCCACCGTCTTGAACCTTCCGTAACAAATGCCAAGCGTTGGCTGAATTTGGCCGGCTTGTTTGGATTGCTTCAGGACTTTAACTGCGCCGACGAATTTTCTCTCGAGCTCCGCGTGTTGAGTTGAATTCCCCCAGTTTTTTCCCGATTTCACCGCAA
>NZ_DATKQC010000418.1:0-16415 GCF_035532915.1 Edaphobacter sp. | reverse complement strand
CCGGGCGCGAGACTTCGAGGCGGTTGCGAAAGTCCTTGCGCTTCGAAAGTCGTATATCCAGAAGTACGCTCATGCCATTCCCACTCGTACTGCCCTGAACACAATTGCCTCCTTTGCACCAATCCTTGAAATGGGCGCCGGCACGGGCTACTGGGCTTCGCTTCTGAGGGTGCAGGGCACCGATGTGCTCTGCTACGACAGAAATCCACCAGGTCAGCACGGCGCAGAAGGCAATCATTTCCACGAGGGGGCCACTTGCTGGACGGAAGTGTTGCAGGGAGACGACTCCGCAGTTGATTTCCATCCTCATCGCACACTACTCCTTTGCTGGCCTCCGCCGAATAGCGATATGCCGGTCCGAGCCCTGACCCGATACCGGGGAGAGCATTTCATTTACATCGGCGAACTCCCCGAAGATGAGGACGGCTATTTGTACTTCACGCATCTCGGGAAGCCGGTGCGAAAAGGAATCACGATCACGCCCCAGTTCTTCACCGAGCTCCGTCGCGGTTGGGATCTGCTTGAGCGAGTGGAGCTACCACACTGGGAAATCTGCCTGGACAATCTGTATGTATTTAAGCGAAAGCTCCGCCCTCATTTGAAGAAGCTCCGCAGTTCAAAGGACTGAAGCACTTGTGATCACATCACTGCTCTGGGATGTGTGGGTCTGTCGTCAAGACCAAGCATGTGCGATTCTGCCGGAGAAGCGTGGCAGGTGCAAGCGCGTTTTGTCGCCTGCACACCCAGCGTAAGCAATGCAAGCCAGCCTTGTACGACCAGCTCCACGGCATTTGCTGCAACTTGTACTTCCGTTAGCGACCTGGTCTTTCTTCGCCCTGCTCGCGGTAAACAGAATCGGGATGTCGCCCCTATGAATCCGTCAGATCCTCGCTCAACATTGGACAATGCAAAGCAAACTGCGAATATGGCCTTCTTCTATTTCGCTCTGCGTCAGAGCATTGGCTTCCTTCCCATGCTGGAGGCTCACACGCACTTCGCGCTGAAAGTCTTATTTTCCTTCGTTGATGGCTTGTGTCCGTCGATTATCAGGAACACATCAAGGTAGGCGCTGCGGATTCGATCAATCACAAAGCCTGCATCCCGAACCGTCCCGACTGTTTCTCGGTTTACATCTGAGCCGAGAAACCGCATGGCGAGGTTCATCATGTCCTGTTCAAATGCAATCAGGGGGTTTCCGCTCCGTACGTGCTCCAACATGAGAAGCCTGCCTCCAGGCTTCAACACTCGATGCAATTCCGAAAGCCCTTGTCCGGGATTAGGCACACTGCAGAACGTGGATGCGGTCGCTACTGTGTCAAAGGACGCCTCTTGAAACGGCAACTTCTGGACATCGGCTTCCATCAACTGTATCGTCCCATCATAAGACTGAGCACGGCTCTGTGCGCGGCGCAACGCCTCGACATTTACGTCAATTGCGATGATATTGCGGTGCGGTGGAAAGTTAGCAAAGTTCAGCCCCGATCCGGCAGCGACAAACAAAACCGATTCACCCATATTGGCAAAGAGAACCTTCTGGGCATAGGCTCGCCTCTGTGCTCCAGCAATTTCTTGTAAGTCGCGAAGCCAGGAAGGGGTGCGAAGGGTGAAGCTAGGTGGACGCACTTTCTGGCTTGATCGGTGAAGTGGAAGCGCTTCCATAGACACTTCCCGGAACCATGCATCAATGAGCACGAACACCATACTGATTGCCAAACCAGTCCCGGCACCAAAAGCAAACATTAGAAATCGATTTGGGAAGGGGAGGTAGGCTATTATCATCGCCCCCATACCAATGAACCCGCCAGGGACCATTGCCTCCATCTCGCCGATCAGGTTGCCAATGAAAAACGATAGGAGGGACTGCAGAATCATCACAATGGACATGGATGTCAGAAACGACCACCAGAAAGGCCAGTTGTCCGGAATCAAGTATTCGTGGAATCCAACAACCAGGACGCCGAGAAGCGTTCCAAATAGAGCGTCAAGCACCCAAAACTTTATCGAGTTCGATCGATAGCTGTGACATTGGACGATTCCATCGGTTGAAGAACCGCAATTTCGGCAATCGGGTTGTACTGCGGCGCTGCAGCTCATATTTGACAATCTCCTCTTTCGATCCTCTAACGTAGTTGCACGTGTCGCGCCATTCGCAATCCTGCGCGATGGCCATAGATTAAGACCGTACTCACTATCCAGGGGTCTCAATAACAAGTCTGACGTTGCCTTCTCTGTGCCAAATGCGCCTGCCAATGGACCAAATCAGGCACACCGGCGTGTTGTCCGATGACTGACTGTGTCTCACGTCCAGGAAAGAATGACGTTTCAATCGCCGCCAACACCAGTACTGGAGCCTACATCGCGCTTTGGCCTCATCGAATTCGTAAGGTCTCTAACGGAGGATAAGATTTGGCACAGTACTTGCTTCTCCATGGGACATGAAGGCGGTACGGAGGTGACGGAGATGCTCCGTGGGAAACGAGTATCAGCCCGGTCGCCGAACCAAGCGCTGAACAATTAGGCTCAATCGGGTTTGTTTAAAGCTGAGGAGGCTTTCCTTCGTTCATGTCTAGACTGTTTCGTGTTAAACCCATGTCGTTGCTCTCAGCCGAGGCGAGCGAAGAGGGCGAACATACGCTCAAGCGCTCGCTGGGCGCACTGAACCTGATTACGCTGGGCATCGGCGCCGTGATCGGCGCGGGCATCTTTGTGCTGACGGGGCAGGCGGCGGCGCGGTATGCTGGGCCGGCCGTGGCGCTGAGCTTCGTGCTGGCCGGCATTACGTGCGCGTTCGCCGGGCTGTGCTATGCGGAGTTTGCGTCGATCATCCCGATTGCGGGATCGGCGTACACATACGGTTATGCGACGCTGGGCGAATTGGTGGCGTGGATCATCGGCTGGGACCTGGTGCTGGAGTACGCGTTTGCCGCGGCGACGGTGGCCTCGGGGTGGTCGGGGTATTTCAATAGCCTGCTTCAGCAATGGGGAATCTACATCCCACCGCAGATGACGGCGACGACGGGAACACCGCTGGTGTTTTACCAGCATCAGTGGCTGCCGGTGATGTCCCTGCCGCCGGGCGTGAGCGCGACGGGACTGCCACATGCCACCGGCGTGTTCAACCTGATTGCCATGGCGGCGGTGCTGGCGATTACGGCCATCCTGGTGATCGGCATCAAGGAGTCGGCCAACCTCAACTCCGCTATCGTGATCGTGAAGCTCGCGATCATAGCGATCTTCCTGGCGGTGGGAAGCTGGTTCCTGTTTAAGCATCCTGCGGTGGCGCAGGCAAACTGGCATCCGTTCATTCCGCCTTCGGATGGGCACGGCAACTTCGGTTGGGGTGGCATCCCCAAGGGCGCATCGCGGGTCTTCTTTGCGTATATCGGATTCGACGCGGTGTCGACGGCGGCGCAAGAGGCGAAGAAGCCGCAGCGCGACATGCCCGTTGGCATTCTCGGATCGTTGGCGGTCTGCACCGTGCTGTACATCCTTGTCTCGATGGTGCTGACGGGGCTGGTGAGCTACAAGACTTTGAACGTGGGCGCGCCGGTGGCGCTGGGCATTGACGCGACCGGCGTAAGTTGGGGATCGATGCTGGTGAAGATCGGCGCCATCTTCGGGCTGGCCACAGTGATGCTAGTGATGCTGCTGGGGCAGTCCCGCGTGTTCTATTCGATGTCGAAGGACGGGCTACTGTGGAAGTGGGCTTCGGCCATTCATCCGAAGTTCCGCACTCCGTGGATCACGACGATTGTGTTCGGCCTGTTCGCGGCGCTTGCGCCGGCGTTTCTGCCCATTGACCGGCTGGCCGATCTGGTGAACATCGGGACGCTGCTGGCGTTCGCGATTGTGAGCGCGGGCGTATGGGTGCTACGGGTGCGGCATCCCGACTTGCACCGGCCGTTCAAGACGCCGCTGGTTCCGCTGGTGCCGTTCCTGGGAATTGTGTCGGCGTTGTATCTGATGACGCAGTTGGCGCTGATTACGTGGGTGGTGATGATCAGCTGGCTGGTTATAGGGCTGATGATCTACTTCGGCTACTCGCTGAAGCACAGCAAGGTGCAGAAGCTTGCGACCGTCGCTGAGGCCGACTGAGGAAATCGCCAGAGAGAAAAGCACGAAAAGCGCCTCCCCTGCAGAAGATCGCCCTTGCGGAACGGGACGAAGGGAGGAGGTGTTTGATCCACTTCACGAATCTCATTGCGTTCTGGAATTGCGCCGTTTCCAGCAGCTTTGAATTCATGCCATTGGCGTTCGCCCTCGCCAATCAAGTCCTCTAGCCGCTGGCGGAGTAAGGAGTCCCCCGATCAACACAAGCTGGCACTTGGCAGGCTAAGCGCTTTGGACGGATACGGCGAGAGAAAAACTGTCGTCGGCGGCAACAGCGACAATCTTTGCGCGCTTTTCGTAGCGGGTAGGGCGACGGCGAAGCCCCCCCTATTTTGGCGCTCGCGAAAAGTAGCGTCCACGTACCCTTCGTCAAGATTCAGTTTGCCTTGCTCGTGCAGGCGCGCGGCCAGCGGCTTCAGATGTTGTTCCAGCTTTCCGCTTCGCACCTAGCTCTGAAATCGGCGCCGGCAGGTCTGGTATGTTGGGCACTCATCCGAGAATTCGCGCCATTACGCGCCGATTCCCAGCACCCACAACACCCATTGAGAACAGCGCGCGTGTCGTGTCACGGACGCCCCCGGTTGCCTGCACGCTGCGCGGGTCGCAACACTATCTCCACAACTGCCCACGGTTCGTCGATCTGTTCCCAGCGACCTGCCATCGGTGCGTTCGGAGATACACAGAGCATCTCCAGTAGGACACCAATTGGCGCCTCAACGGTTTATGAGACTGGTTGACTGGTTCTAATAAAATCGAGGCTTCCACGCCCTGTGGCTTCGAAGCGCGGTACCTGATGGCCTACGGCGGGCCGCTTCCGATAACTACGATGCTGGAGAAGTTTGACTTCAAGCAGTTCGTCGAGGAAACGCTGAAGATCAGGCTGCAGATTCACTCGATTCCGGTTTTCCCATTCATTTTAGGATCGTGATGGCCTGTTACGTGGGACTGTCGCGGCTGCCTCATCTGCACTTTGTGAAGCCCAAACCGATGCTGACCGGCATTCGGCAGTTGGCTGAACTTCAGCCACGATGAGTGTGTGGTACTCATGGTCTAGAGATCTGCATGATAAGTCTGGCGTCGGCCTCCCTGCGCCAAATGCGCCAGCCAGTGGACGATATCAGGCAACCCGGGATGCTGTCCGATGGCAGCCGGCACCTTATGCTCGCGGAACACGATGCAGTGAGTGCCTGTCAAAGCTAGTCCAGAAGCGTACATCCGTGCACCGGCCTCACACAGTTGGTGAGTTTTTGGCCGAGAAGAAGATTTGGCACAGTACTTGCTTCTCCTTAGGCAGGGGCAGCCGAATGACTATCATCGCACCGCCGGAAAACGTCATCGCCGTTCAGACGGAAGTTGGCTTTGAACGCACTCTCGGGTTGTTGCGCATCGAGCTGCCCCGCCATGAGTTTCGGATTCTTGGGGAAGTGGATTTCAACCGCGAACTGGAGAGTCTCATTGGGTTGGCGACATCACGGTATGTGGTTCTGATAGTGTGGCATCCATTCTCGGCCTATCAGGCGCTGCTCAGCGATCCCAACGGAGGATTGATGGTTCCATTCAGCCTCGCGGTGTATCAGAATGGCGATGTCACAACCGTGTCGGTTCTCAAGCAGCCGTCACTGATACCGGAGGCATCGCTAGGGATTCGTGCACTTGGCCAGGAGTTGAATCGTCGGATGCGCAGGGTCATGCTGGAGCTTGGGATCTATGAACGGCCGCAGGACCACCATAGCGTGGAGCATAGGAAGGCGGTACGGGGATGATGGAGATGCCGCATGGGAAACGAGTATCGGCCTTCTTTGCTTTCTGGAAGCGTGTGCTTCGACCGACGGTTGTTGCGCCACTCCGTCGCGATGACGAAATAGCAGAGGAAGATCCTTGGGGTAGACACGGTTCCTGCTCTGAACCCCGCGATTGCGACTATGGCGTTCCACCACGTCAGCTTGGGAGATGGTAATGATCGGTGGTTTCGTACTTGGAACATCAGGGATCTCGAAGGGGAGCAAGACAAGCGCAATGAATAAACCATATGCACTGATAGCTGGGGCTGTTCTAATCATTGCCGCTTACCCGATGCTGGCCCAACATCAACATGGCGGTGGGCCCTCGGGTAGCGGCGGACCTGTTCCTGGTTACGGCGGAGCCATGAATGATCTTCAAAGAGCTATCGCTGTCCAGGCGAGCAACGAGCAGTCGGCGCAGTTGCGTTCGTGGACTCAGAGAACGGCCACTATGAATCGGGAACTGGAGGACATCCGTCAAGGATCGGAATCGCGCAGGTCCGGAGACGTCTCAGACGAGATCGGTTTGTTCAAGACGGCACTTGTGACCGACAATCTGGACCGTCACGAATTCCTCGAGAGTCTTTCCGGCGCGCAGCATTCCGGACTCAGGAAGCCGGTGCGGGGACTCGACAGAATCAACAATGCTATGGCGAAAGCGCTCTTCGCAATTACCGAGAGCTCCGGACAGACCCAGAATACAAAGCTGCTGTTCAAGGGACTCGAAAGAGCGAAGAAAGTGATCGAGGCCGAGCAATATGAGCAGCAAAAGTTCGTGCGCGAAATGGGAGTGACGGTGTAGCGCGCAGAGGCACCGCGGGCCACGCCGCGGAGGAAATCGGCACCACGCATCCAACCGACAATGACGCGGTGGATTGCCCAGACTCCTTTTGTGTGGCCCGCGTAGCCCTTGTCCCCTATTCTCTTCGATTGGTAACTGGAGCAGTTCCAGTCGAAGTCTTGAAGAGAAAGTCTCCGGCTTGTGATTTAGGTCACAGACCGGAACGGAAAGGATTGGCATTCTCAGTACACTGCATGAGATTCTTCTCCAAAGTCGTCACGACGATGCTCCTCCTAGTCTTGGGAGTCGGGCCTTTGTCGCTGTATGCGGCGACGCCGTGCCAGATCCAGGCGAAGTCTTCGATGTGCTGCGCGGCGGGATGCCCGATGATGACGGCAATGAAGAAGGCCCGGGCTCAATCTCGGATCGAGTCCGGCACTTCGACGAAATGCGGCTGCCAGGTATCGCCGGGTGCGCCTGCTTTGGTTGCGATTGCGCCAGCAACGCGAGAATCGAGCGCTGTGGCGCTTGAGGTCAACCCGCTCGCCGGTTTTGCGTCCATCATGGCGATTCGCGTGGAAGAAAGCTATATCCCGCCCGACCGGGAGTCGTTCAGACACTCCCAGTCCATCCTTTGCACCTTCCAAATCTGATCTTCGCCAGCGGCCGCATTCTCCAGCATGCGTAGCTGATCTCGTTGCGTGTTGTCGCGTCTCCGAGGGGCGGGCCTCGGCACTTTGACTCGGCGAAGAATTTTTCCTTGTTGATTTTAAATCTCAGTTTTCAGGAGTTGTATCTGTCATGAATCGAACGCGTTTGAAGCGGCGTGTATTGTCTGGCCTGGTGCTTTTCGCCGGCCTGTGGTTTTGCCTTCAGGACACAGGAGTGGGGCTTGCGCAAGACCGCGGCCAGGCTGACTCCAAGAAGCCAATCCTCGCCTGGCAATCGCCTGCAAGACTGCGCCATATCGCAGGGAGGGAGAAGGGCGATCTCAGCATCGGCGTCGACGGAATCAAGTTCCGATTCGGGAAGGGGAACACGATGATATTGCGCTACCTGGAAGTGCAGTCATTTCTTCTAACACCCCGCAGTCTGACCATCGAAACATACCAGAACCGGAAGAGGCATCTCCCTGGAGTCGAGCGATACAGGTTTGATTTGACCGAGACCTTTCCTCCTAAGGTAGCGGCAGAGTTAGCCAAGGAAGTCAAGCGGCCATCACAGAATGCCGTTCCCGATCCAACGGCGCAGGGGATCGCAATTCCCGCCCACCATCGGACTGTCATGGGCGGTACAAACGGCACTTTGCGGCTCCGCGATGGCGGTATCGATTATGTGACAGGCGCTTCCGGTGACAGCCGCAGTTGGCGCTGGGCCGACCTCCAAACTTTATCTGCCCCCGATCCCTATCACCTGCTTGTGTTCGGATACCGCGATACCTACACCTTCGATCTGAAAGAGATCCTGCCGCAGCCGTTGTATTACCGCCTGGTCGATGCACTCGATCGGCACCATGCGACAGAATCAGCACAGAAAATCGATCCCCAGGATCTCAAGAGCTCGGAGACACGTGGACCGGGAGCTCAAAAATGAAGAGATTCGGTATATTTCGAATCGGACTTTGGCTGGTATCGCTTCTGCTGATCCCTGTCAGCCTATGGTCCCAGGAGGCAGCGGAAAGCCCGACCGTTGCTCTCGAAGCTCCGGCACCGAACCAACCGAGTGCCCCACAGGCGCTCATCCTCGACGATGTAGTCCGGGAGGCTCTGGAAAAGAATCCGGAAGCGCAGAGCGCGTTGCACTCGGTCAGAGCTCTGGAGCGGCGAGTGCCGCAAGCGAAGACTTTGCCTGATCCGGTGGTGGGCATCGGCTGGGCCGGTAATCCAGCGCCTTTCAGCACGATGTCCGGCGATGCATCGAGCTATCGCGGGGTCACCGTTTCCGAACAATTTCCTTACCCCGGCAAGCTGAAGCTCCAGGGCGCCATTGCCAGCAAGGAAGCAGACGCTGCTCAAGCCGATTACGAGGCGGTGCGCCGCCGGGTAGCGGCCGAGGTCAAGGCGGCCTTCTACGACTACTTCTACTTCGATAAAGCGATCCAGACGACCACGAGAAACAAGGACCTTCTCGAAAAGTTGTCGAAGATCGCCGAGGCCCAATACCGAGTGGGAAAGGCGATGCAGCAGGATGTGCTGCGCTCGCAAGTGGAGGTCTCCCTGCTGCTCGAAAAGCTCACCGTGCTGGAACAACAGAAAGCCACGGCGCAGGCAAGAATCAATGCCTACCTTCTCAGGGCTCCTGAATCGCCGTTGCCGCCCGCCGCGGACGTGGAGCCGGCTACGATCCGTTATTCGCTCGACGAGTTGTATGCCTTTGCGGCGAACAACGACACGGCCGTTCTGCGCGATCAGCGAATGATCGACCGAGGCCGCCTGAGTGTTGCGCTGGCTCAGAAGCAGTACAGACCCGATGTCGGCGTGGCTTACATGTATCAACAGCGCACGGCGCAGCCGGACATGAACGGGGTCACCTTCAGCGTAAACATTCCCATCTTTTACCGGTCGAAGCAACGCCAAGGCGTGGCCGAAGCCAGCGAAGACCTCATTAGCGCGGAAAAGCTGCGCGACAACCGCCAAAACGAAGTGCGCTTTGAATTGAAGCAACAGTATCTGGCCGCTCAGGCGGCGGAGCGGCTGGTGAATCTCTACTCCAAAGGCGTCGTTCCCCAGTCCTCGCTGGCTCTCGAATCTGCGATGGCCTCCTATCAGGTGGGCAAGGTCGATTTCCTGTCGCTGATCGCAAACTTCACCACGCTGCTCGACTACGAAACCGACTACTACCGCCAGCTTGCCGACTATCAGACCGCCATCGCTCGGATGGAGAACCTGACCGGAACCGGAATTACCGGAACTCCGGGTGCGAGTCCGGCCGCGCCCATTTCACAGACTGTGCAGGAGGCGAAATGAAGACGGGCACTCAAGGTTTCACAGAAGCTGAACGAGAGACTGAGGTGGGGCCGGAATATGCACGCTCCGATCTAGTTTATGGCGCGCAGGTCCATCTGCAGGACCGGTACCGGCTCTGCCGGCTCGTGGCGCTCGCGACACGCAGACTGCACAAGCCACGCCTCCGGATTCAGGACACCATCAATGGCGTTCTGGTGCATCTGAGCGAACCGCAGACGCAAACCGGCCTGCTCGCTTCAGAGGATGATTCGGCAGCTACGGAAGCGAGCAGCATCTCAGTCCTCCGCACCGCGCCTTCGGAAACTCGGTTTAAGAATTTGACATGGATGCCGGTAAGCCAGGCAGCGTTTACACCGGAAGGAAGAGGAGTTTAGTCATGTTACGGTCTCCCAAGAAGTTCATTGCAGTCGTTTTGCTCATTGCCGCGCTGGGCGTGGTCTATATGGGCGCGACCCATCGCTGGTTCTTCGGCCGCGGGGCAACCGCAGCAGTCACTTCTGCAAGCGCGGGCGGCGAGCGCAAAGTCCTCTACTGGTACGACTCGATGAATCCGCAACACCATTACAACCAACCCGGCAAAGCTCCGGATGGGATGGACCTTGTTCCGTTGTATGCCGAACAGACGGCGAAGCCTGCAGAGCAGACAAGCAGTTCGTCGCCCTCGAACATGGCCAACATGCCGGGCATGTCCACGAAGAGCGGCGAACGGAAGGTTCTCTACTGGTACGACCCGATGCATCCGGCCTACAAGTCGGACAAGCCGGGGATTGCTCCCGATTGCGGAATGACACTGGTTCCGAAGTATGCCGAAGACGAAAGCATGGCCAAGATGCCGATGGGAACGGTGACAATAACGCCGGAAAAGCAGGTGATGGCAGGAGTGCGCACGGCGATCGTCGAACGCAAACCGCTGGTTCGGGATATCCGTACCACGACGCAGATTGTCGCCGATGAGACGAAGATCGCCCATGTTCATGTGAAGGTGGCTGGATATATCGATCAGGTATATGTCGATTTTGTGGGACAGCTTGTGAAGAAGGGGCAACCGCTGTTCACGCTCTACAGCCCGGATCTGGTTTCGACAGAAGAGGAGTATCTCATCGCAAAACGCGGGAATGCCACACTCGGCAATGCGCCGTTTGAAGAGGTGTCCCAAGGCGCGCAATCGCTCTTGAAGTCCACCCGTCAACGGCTGAAGCTGTGGGATATATCGGACGACCAGATCAAGCAACTCGATCAGACGGGCAAGGTCAGCAAGGACTTGACCTTCTACTCGCCGATTACGGGTTTCGTGACCGACCGCAAGGTGTTCCCGCAGACGTCAGTTACACCGGACACAGAACTGTACACCGTATCCGATTTATCGACGGTGTGGGCCGATGCCGACATCTATGAGTACGAAGTTCCATTTGTTCATCTTGGCCAGCGAGTGACTCTTACCCTCAGCTATTACCCTGGCAAGACGTATACGGGGAACATTGCCTACGTCTATCCAACCGTCGATCCGCAGACCCGGACGGTAAAGGTGCGCATTCAACTGCCCAACCCCGGCTTCGATCTCAAGCCGCAGATGTTCGCCGATGCTGAACTGCGGGTTGATTATGGCGTGAAGATCGTCGTTCCCGACGAGGCGGTCCTCGACGCTGGAACGGAACAGAGGGTCTTTGTGGTTCACCCAGGAGGCATATTTGAGCCTCGAAAGGTAATCCTTGGCCCGGTCTTCGATGGGAACGCTGCGGTACTCAGTGGGCTTAAAGCTGGCGAAACGGTTGTTGTCTCGGGCAACTTCCTTATCGACTCCGAAAGCAATCTCAAAGACGCAATGAGCGGGATGACGCACTAAGGAGAATGGCTATGAACTTTCGACGTATCGCACTGACGGTAGCTGTGGTGATCCTGGCTGGCGCGGGTGTTTTTGGTTGGTACAGATTTGTCGCTCACCCGAAGCCGGTGGTCTGCGGTTATTGTCTGCGGCCATTGCACTCAAATCTCAAGGTGACCGCGGAAATCGATGGGAAGAGGGCGGAAGTCTGCTGCCCCCGTTGTGCCATTACCGAAGCAAATCAGCAGCACAAGCCGGTGCGTCTGATCACCGTCCACGACTACAGCACGGGTAAGACGATGTCGCCCGAAACTGCCTGGTATGTCGAGGGCAGCCGTGTCATGGCGTGCGAGCACGGCCTGATGCACATGGACGAAATGAAAGAAACCCAGGAGATGGCATACGACCGGTGCTCGCCAGGGACCCTGACCTTTGCGACCAAGCAACAGGCTGAAGACTTTACTGCGGCAAACGGCGGCACCGCCATCTCGTTTGGACAGCTCATGAGTGAGGCGCATTACCAATGATGAACAAGATTATCGATTTCAGCGACAAAAACAGGTTCCTGATCTTCCTCTTCGTTGCGGTAGCCCTCCTGCTGGGATGGAATGCGATGAAGAAGACCAAGCTCGACGCGATACCCGACCTTTCGGATACCCAGGTGATCGTCTACTCCAAGTGGGACCGCAGCCCCGACATCATGGAAGACCAGGTTTCGTATCCGATCGTATCGGCATTGCTCGGACTACCAAAGGTCAAGGACATTCGCTCCTTCTCCGACTTTGGCTACTCCTATGTCTACATCATCTTCGACGAAGGAACGGACCTCTACTGGGCTCGGGCCCGCACGCTTGAATACCTGAGTGCCGTCACTCCACGGCTGCCAAAAGGCGTTAGCGTCGAATTAGCGAAGGACGTGACCTCCGTCGGCTGGGTCTATCAGTATGCCCTGGTCGATACGACCGGAACGTACAGCATCGACCAGTTGCGGTCGTATCAGGACTGGTATCTTCGCTACGCATTGCAGACCGTCCCCGGCGTCGCCGAGGTCGCTCCGATCGGCGGCTTCGTGCGCGAGTACGAAGTTAATGTCGATCCTAACAAGCTGCTCGCCTATCACATCCCCATCAATGCAGTCAGCGATGCTGTGCAGAAGTCCAACAACGATGTTGGCGGTCGATTGGTCGAGTTCACCGGTCGCGAATACATGGTGCGCGGACGCGGATATATCCGTTCCCTCGACGACATCGGTAAGACCGTCATTATGGTCAACGCGCAGACAGGGACTCCCGTACTTGTCCGCGATGTAGGCACCGTAACCTACGGCCCGGACATGCGGAGGGGTGTGGGAGAGTTGGATGGCAAGGGCGAAGCTGTTGGTGCCGTAGTCATCATGCGTTATGGAGAAAATGCGGAGAAGGTGATCGAGCGGACCAAGGAGAAACTGGACGAACTGAAGTCCACACTGCCTCCCGGCGTCAAACTGGTGACGACTTACGACCGGTCCGACTTGATCGGTCGCGCGGTCGATAACCTGAGGCACACGCTGATCGAAGAATTGGTCATCGTCAGCCTCGTGATCATGATCTTCCTGTGGGATTTGCGTAGCGCCATTGTGCCGATCGTTACCATCCCCGTCACCCTGGTCCTGGCCTTCATCCCAATGCAGTGGATGGGATTGACGGCCAACATCATGTCACTGGGCGGCTTTGCCGTCGCCATCGGGGCACTCGTAGACGCATCCATCGTCATGGTGGAGCAGACACACAAAAAGCTCGAGCACTGGGAAGCCGAAGGCAGGCCAGGGCCGTCTCACGCCGTGGTGATCGCCGCTGTAAAGGAGGTTGGAGGGCCCAGTTTCTTCGCCTTGCTCGTCATCGCGGTGGGCTTCCTTCCGGTCTTTACGCTGGAAGGCCAGGAGGGTCGTCTTTTCAAACCGCTCGCCTTCACCAAGAACTTCTCCATGGGGATCGCGGCCTTGCTCGCGATCACCTTGGTTCCAGCGGCGATGCGTCTCATCTTCTCGCGCATGGACGGATTCGACTTCCGACCCCAATGGCTCGCAAAGATCGTCAACGCGATCTTCGTTGGAAAGATCCACAGCGAGGAGAACCATCCGATCAGCAAGCCGATGATGAAGATCTATCACCCGGTGGTCGAGTTTGTCCTCGATCACAAATGGATGACCATCGGAGTTGCTCTTCTCGTCATGGCGCTGAGCCTGCCGGTCTACTTCAAGCTCGGATCCGAGTTCATGCCGCCGCTGGATGAAGGCACACTCCTGTATATGCCGTCGACATTGCCTGGCATCTCTGTAACAGAAGCGACGCATGTCTTGGAGATGCAGGACAAGATGATCCGCGCCTTTCCGGAGGTCGAAAGCGTCTGGGGGAAGGCGGGCCGTGCAGAGAGTTCAACCGATCCAGCCCCGTATTCGATGATGGAAACCACCATCGTGCTCAAGCCGGAGGATCAGTGGCCAAAAGTAGATCGTTGGTACTCAAAGTCGGCGCCGCAGTGGCTTCAGTCTGTTCTGCGAAGGTTCTGGCCGGATCACTTGACGACGCAGGAATTGATCTATGGCCCCGGGGGATTGAACGAGGCTCTCCAATTGCCCGGAATCTCGAATGCCTGGACCATGCCCATCAAGGCCCGCACCGACATGCTCACCACGGGCATTCGCACACCGCTCGGCATCAAGGTGCTGGGCTCCGACCTTGGGCAGATTCAGCAGATCGGTGAACAGATTGAGACGGCATTGAAAGATGTCCCCGGAACCACCAGTGTCTTCGCGGAACGCACAAAAGGTGGATATTTCCTGGACTTCGATCTGAAGCGCGATGAACTTGCCCGCTATGGCTTGACCATCGAAGATGCAGAGAACGTACTCACATCGGCGGTCGGTGGCGACCAGATCTCCACAACAGTCGAAGGTCGTGAACGGTATCCGGTCAACGTGCGCTACCTGCGCGATTACCGCAGCGATATTGGCGCCCTCCAACGTGTTCTAGTCGCCACCCCCTCCGGCGCGCAGATTCCCCTTGGCGAGATCGCGGATATCCACATGCGAACCGGCCCAGGAATGATTCGCGATGAAAATGGCAGGCTCAGCGGCTATGTTTATGTCGATGTATCGGGACGCGACATTGGCGGCTATGTGCACGACGCCAAAGCCGTCGTTGCGAAGAAGGTCAAAGTGCCTGCCGGCTACGAGCTTGTGTGGAGCGGGCAGTATGAATTCATGCAGGAGGTAGCGCAGCGCCTGAAGTTCGTCATTCCCATCACGCTCTTCATCGTCTTCTTGCTGCTCTACTTCAACACCGGCTCGGCAATCAAAACCATGATCATTCTGCTGGCCGTGCCTTTCTCGGCCATTGGCGCAGTCTGGTTTCTGTACCTGCTGCACTACAACATGAGCATCGCCGTGTGGGTCGGCCTCATCGCGCTGCTCGGAGTCGATGCCGAAACGGCCGTCTTCATGCTTCTCTACCTCGACCTTGCCTACCACGAAGCGCTGAAGATGGGCGGCATTCACTCCTGGGACGACTTGCGCGAAGCCATCGTTCACGGCGCGGTGAAGCGGCTGCGGCCCAAAGTCATGACTGTTTCGTGCATGCTCTTCGGACTGCTGCCGATTATGTGGTCGGTGGGTTCTGGAGCGGATGTCATGAAGCGTATCGCGGCTCCCATGATCGGCGGAATTATCACGTCGTTCCTCATGGAGTTGGTCGTATATCCACCGATCTTCGCGATCTGGAAGTGGAACTGGGAAGTCAAGCCCGCTCTGAAGCGTGAAGCAACTCCACTTGCGGAGACACCTCATGACTAACGGAATGATCTTTGGAGCAAAGCACTGGTGGATGGCCTTGGCTGCAATCTTCTTCTGGGCAGTTCCTGTCTCTCTGTGGAGTCAGGGAACGCTACTCTCTCAACAGACCCACTCAACTGGCGAGCAGCCGTTCTCGGGAGTTGACGACTCGTTAGCCGGCGCAGCGGACGCTATTCTTGCCTCTGTCACGCAGATTCCAGTCGCCGCGAATGGGCAGGTTGGAGTCAATAAAACAACTAGTACAAACCTTGCCATTCTCAATAGGCCGCAATCCCGAACTTGGAGTAGCGGCCCGAGCTTTGCGGCGGCACGTGTGGATATGCTACGCCCGGCGATTGAGCCCATTCTGCGGAGTCATGGAGTGCCCACCGATCTCGTAGCCGTAGTTCTTGTCGAGAGCGGAGGGCACGCAACCGCGCTCTCTCCTAAGGGCGCTCGCGGCCTTTGGCAGTTGATGCCGGACACCGCGCGTCGCTATGGGCTGCGCGTGGATGACACAGAGGATGACCGTCTCGATCTTTTCAAGGCCACCGACGCTGCGGCGCAATATCTTCACGACCTGCACGCGCAATTCGGAGATTGGAAGCTAGCACTCGCCGCCTACAACACGGGAGAAGTCAACGTCGGCTCGGCGATCCTAAGAACGCACACTCAAGACTTCGATGAATTGACCAACCTTCGAGTGTTGCCGCTCGAAACCAGAAACTATGTTCCCCGGGTGTTGGCTGCGATCCGGTCCTTTGACCCGACGTCATCCCTCGCGGAACATCACGGCGAAGCAGGCGCGGAAGCAGTCTTCGCCTCCAGCAGTCGTTAAGGTGCATTTATGAGCAATCAACGGATCCGTAAGCATTCCAAGACGCCCCGTCGCGGCGATTGGTGCACGCTCTGGCCCGTGTGGGCGCTATGTGGCGGTCTTGGCCTCTTGTTCGTCTTCGCTCTCGCGGGTGTGTACATAGCCAATCTTCCGCAGAAGAGCGACATCCCGGTGGTTGCAGTGGGCGAGGGTCAGGATCTCCATTTGGACCCGGCCAAGCTGAATTTACGGCAGCTCCACTTGTTCGAGGTGAGGGCTGCGGGACAGAAAGCGAGGGTCGTTGTCCAGCGGACTGACGACAACACTGTT
>NZ_DATKQC010000417.1:0-3271 GCF_035532915.1 Edaphobacter sp. | reverse complement strand
TTTTCGAAATTCATCCAGTTCGCGCGGTCGCAATTGATGGTCAGATGCAGGCGTTCGACGTGGATATCCCAGACCAGCCGTCAATCCATACTTGGACGTCACCGCATCCGTTGCAGATCCAAGACAACAGGATCCAGGTGCAGTACGATTCGGCGGGTGATACCCTGACGTTCATTGGCATGGACGGCCAGGACGAGAACTACGTTTCGGTGGCCGGACGCATCAGTGGTGCTGATCTGCAGCCGCACTCGAACGCGCCCGCGACGTTCAACTTCGCCAGCCCTGACGTCGGCAAGCCCCTGAAGGGGCTGTGCCTGAAGGGCACATCGGCGGCCAAACAACTTGCGGCATTGGGCGGCGATGCCGACGTGCAGATGATCGCCCTGCGCAATATCGACCTCGCGCAAGCACTGCAAAACGTCTATGCGATTAGCCTGCTGGCCATCGACATTCAGGCGCAGTAGGGTTGCCGTCCACTTGGGCATTACACCGCAACACCATCTTCCATATTCGTCCACACCTATATGGGCCCACGCTCAGTTCGTCGCGCGCCAAGGCGGGTAGATACAAGCTGCGGAAATCCGGCAACTGTGCAGCCCGGATGCGATAATACTTCTGAGCCAGTTCAGAATTTTCTCCGAACGCTTGTCTGGGATTCCATCCAGACTTCGATACCTGGGATGTTCGCGTTGATCCCGAACCCATTGACGCGTGCCTGGACGCGCTTCGGATCGAGTACGAGATACTCTCGCGGAACGGACTGGCATGTCGCGCACTTCAGGTCGTCCGCCCGCTCGTGGCCGCACTTCATGCGCCACTTCGGAACTTCCCGAAATCCGACACCACGAACCTTCGGCGCAGTTACCTGCGCGAGCGGGGCTACGAGAACGATTGGCACACACGGCGTGGGTTCCGGAATGGTCTCAACCTGCTCGACAGCATGGTCCAGAATCAAGGCGGCCGTTTCGTGGTCACCTTCAGCTTCGCGCGCGGCGGCTTCGGCAAGCGCCTCTTCTTCAAGCCGTCGTTTGGCAGCATTCGCCTCCAATTCTCGCCGTTTGCGATCTTCTTCCTCCAGCTTCAGTCGCACTGCTTCGGCCTCGCGCCGCAGTCGCTCCTCTTCGCGACGTCGAGCCTCTTCTTTCTCGCGCTGGTAGCGGGCAAGGCCTTGCTTGATTGAGCGCTCGCGCGCTTCGAGCGGGCCATCGAGCGTCGCCAGCAATTGTGTGTTCGCCTTGTGACCGCGATGCCAAAAATCAATATACGGTCGGATCGCGCTCTCAAGCCGCGACCGCAACTGGGCGATCGCCTTTACTTGCTCCCCCGCCGTCTGAAACTGCTCGTCGGTCGCGACCACAGTGAGCGTCTTCGTCTCCTCCAGCCGCGCTTGAACCAGGGCAGAAAGTTCCGATTTCTCCTCGTCCGGCAAATTGAGTTCGGGAGAACTAATCAAAGTGATGGCAGTATCCATGGCTTGACACCTCCTAAGCTGTTTTTGTGGTGGGTGGGGTCGGTGAGCGAAGAAACACTGCGCGTCAGAACCCAGCGGCCAGAACTTCTACGCGGCTTCGTCCAGGTCCGTGCGGGCACCGGTTTGAATGTCCACGTTTTGATTGATCTTCCACGCCGTCACTACCAGCGCGGCGCGGAAGATTTCGAGATCAGCAACGTCGCTATAGGCTGTGAACTTGTATGACCCGTCGCGCCTCAGCTGCAAAACGGCTCGGCTGTACTTGAAGGGAGGCACCACCGGCTTTGGCAGCAGCAGTTCGTACCCAGCCGTTTGGAGTGCAAATGCAGGGTAAAGACGCTCGATGCATTTCAAGTCGATGATCCACAGCTTCCCAGCCATCGCGCCCGTTCGGTCAATCGTGCCGCCGCAGAGCATGCCGTTGATTCGGCCGATCAGCCGGTGCTCAATGAGTTGCGGCTGAAAGCCTGACTCCCGGATGAACTTTTCGTAGCCCACCAGGTAACCCTGAATCTCAGGATCCACTGTCTCGAGGTCGAGGCAGCTTTCATCGAGATATTGGGTGGCTTTGTGAACGTATTCACCGATGATGCGCTTACGGTCGAGCACTTCGGGCGCGACCGTCGAGTAATCAGCGGAGAGTCCGGCCGAGTGGAGCACCTGGGTGACGCTCGGCACGGGCTTTCCCTGGACAAGGTAGAGGTGGCGTACAGCGTCGAAAGTGAAATCAATGCTCACTGCCTTAACCCTCCGCGAAACCAGACAGGACGTAGTACTGGCGATCCTTGTCCGTGACCACCGCAACGCGCGCCTCGGCCTCATGCCCCTGACGCCGGGCAATCTCCGGCATCAGTTCCGGGTTGTTGCAGTAGATCGTCCTCGCCGAGCCGTTTTGCCGCAGCTCGAAAACCACGTACTCGACGCCATTGCCGTTGCGGTGGATCGTATTGCCGGAAGCATCTGGCTCGGATGGCCCGACAAGACCTCGAAGTGTGGCGAGCTTGGGCCGAGAGCCGTTGGCGGCTGCGTTGGGACTGGTGTTGACGGTTGGCGCAGGCTGCGCCATGCCTCCACCGCTTCCATTCGCAGGGCTCGGTGCGTCCACGGCATTGCTGTGACTCTGGGCTGGCTCCGTCTTGCGCTGCGGTTCCCTGATTGGACCCTTGGGCGCACGCTTCATTCGATCGTTCGGCGCTGCAAAAGCGGGCTTGCGCCCCGGGTCACGAGCGGCAGGAACAGAGGTGGCTCCCGCGGTTGCGTTGCACGGATTCGATGATTCACTTGTATCGGAGCCGTTCTCCGGTGGGGGGTAAAACTCGGCGGTAATCTCCGCCGCCTGATCGTCTTCGTCCTCCACCACTTCAATCGCCCGGTCGCCCCAGCCAAGCCGCCGCCGCGTCTCTCGAAACAGCCGCGCATTCCCGGTCAGATTGGCGACCAGCTTCCGGATGTCCTCACCGTCCACTTCCAGGCTCAAGGCCCAGATGGTGGTCGTCTTCTTCCGCTGCTCCTTGCGGTCGAAGTACGCCGCCTCCTCCGGGCGCACCACCAGCTTCGCTGTAATGCCAGCCAAGCGACCGCCCGTGAAGGTCTGAATCTCTTCGAGGGCCGAGTAGATTTGGCGGATCGAACGGTAAGAACTGGTGTGGATGCGGCAGATGCTCCCCAGGCGGGGAAAATCCGCCAGCACGAACCGCAGATCGCCGCTCGGCTTGCAGAGGCCAGCGACAAGCTCCGGACACTGGCTACCGCAGGGAGTCCACGGTTCGCCACTCGGGTGCGCCGGCGTGCGGCGCGTGG
>NZ_DATKQC010000416.1:0-10152 GCF_035532915.1 Edaphobacter sp. | reverse complement strand
ACCACTGCGGATTGCAATCAATCAGCGCAACCGGCGAAAAAGTTTGGTCAGATTTTGGAAAATGCATCATAGGGGCAGACGAACCGAAAACGGTAAGTGCTTGAAAGATTGGGAGTAAAGTGGCGGACGCGGCAGGGATCGAACCTGCGACCAGTCGATTAAGAGTCGAATGCTCACACTAGACTAACCGTCTGTATTTTCATTCATTTGAATGGAATTGCAGCCCTTTCCGCCCGCACAGACGCACGCCGCAAGTCGTTCAATTTGTTCAGTAGATTCGAAGCCGTCTATGGCCGTTGGTCAGGTTTTGGTCAAGTTTGTTTCGGCTCTTCATGCACAGGATAGATTCGCGTTTTGTATTGGATACAAACCTAGAATCGCCCGGTCCGGGCTTGGAGCGCGAACTCTCCAGCATGGCTTGAAATGCAGCAACTGAGGAATCCGCCCGATGCGTCCCTGGATTTTTTGGATAGCGGAGAACGAGAGGCGATTGCCCTCGCGGTGGAGCTAGGAGCAGATTCGGCTCATTGCGGGCGAAACACCTGCTCGGGAATTGGCGAAGCGCCGGAATGTTTTGGTGATCGGCACGCTTGGGGTCCTAAGACAGCCGCTTCGCCTATGTCTCCATCTCGCGGGCTACGCACGACGCACAGATCTATACCAACGATGCAAAGACACTTGATGTTGGCCTTGGATTGATTTTGAGCTAAGGGTATGCACATAACCTTCCATCTTGACTCTGGAGTCGACTCCAGACTGTATCGTTGATGCATGGATGGAAAATCCAGCAGCGGACTCCATATCGGAACCGTAGCGGTCCGCTGCGGCCTCACGATCGACACGATCCGTTTCTATGAAAAACAGGGACTTTTAGCCAAGCCGCATCGCAGCCCCGGCGGTTTTCGGCTTTATAGCGAAGGCGATATTGACCGTCTGAGCTTTGTGAATCGGGCGCAGGCTTTGGGTTTCTCGCTATTGGAGATCCGTGAACTTCTGCTGCTTCGTGATACCGGATCGGAGGCTTGTTCGCATGTGCATGATTTGCTCGACCAGAAGCTCATCACTGTGCAGCAAAAGATTGCGGACTTGCGCAAGCTGGAAAAGCAGCTTCGGGGTGCGAGAGAGCGGTGCGACCTTGAGTTAGCGAAGGAATGCACAAGGAGCTGCCCAGTAATTGATGAAATCTCCCGCAGCCGTAAGGAGGTTCAGTGAAAATCGAAGTGCTCTATATCTCGAATTGTCCCAATCGTAAACCAGCCGTCGAGCGCGTACATGACGCACTGTCTAATGCAGGCACGTCCGCGATAATTCAGGAAGTGGAAGTCGGTACATCGGCTGATGCTAAGGCGATGCGGTTTCTCGGATCGCCAACTGTCAGAATCAATGGCCTCGATGTGGAACCAGAAGCACGCGCCGCTCGACACTTCGGTTTGGGATGCCGCTCGTATACAGAGAGCGGCCACCGATCGGGACTACCATCCGTCGCGCTTACCTGCGAATGTTCATCCGGTCATCGGCCCGGATGCCACAGGCGCGGGATGGGTCTTCGAGTATGCCATCGTCGATAAGAGCGGAACTCAGAGCCTGGCCGATCTGCGAAGTCTCCAGGACTGGCATCTTCGTTACGCATTGGAGACAGTGCCCGGTGTCTCCGAAGTAGCAAGCATCGGCGGCTACGTGCGCCAGTATCAGGTGCGTCTCGACCCGAATAAGCTACTGGCCTATAACATCCCTCTCTCCACGGTAATCGACAGGGTGAAGGCCAGCAGGAATGAGGTTGGCGGCAGCGTTCTGGATCTGAACGGGACGCAATACATGATCCGCGGCCTCGGCTACCTGCGCTCCCTGAATGATCTTGCATCTGTGGCTGTAGGTAGTAAAAACGGCACGCCGGTATCTCTGCGCGATCTTGGCAGCGTCGGCTTCGGTCCGGATATTCGAGAGGGCGTCGCCGAATGGAATGGAAAAGGCGAGACCGTTGGCGGCATCGTAGTCATGCGCCAGGGCATGAATGCGCTGAACGTAATCGAGGGGGTAAAGCAGAAGCTTCGCGAGATTGCCCCGTCGCTGCCGCCCGGCGTGCAGATTGTCGCGGGCTACGACCGTTCGGGTCTTATTCAGGATTCGATTGCCACGCTTCAGCGTGATCTTCTCGAAGAAGCCATCATAGTCAGCCTCGTCATCATCCTCTTCCTCTTCCATTTCCGGTCGGCGTTGATCGCGATTATCGCGTTGCCTATTGCCGTCCTGATTGCCTTCATCCCGATCTACTTTTTGGGTGTCAGCGCTAATATCATGTCTCTCGGAGGTCTGGCGCTCGCTGTCGGAGTGCTGGTCGATGCGGCAATCGTCATGGTCGAGAATGGCTACCGGCACTTGTCCGAACGGCAGCAATCGGGCGATACACCCATCTCCGAACCGGAGCGCCGCGAGATCCTTATCAAGGCCGCTAAGCAGGTTGGTCCGGCTCTCTTCTTCTCGCTGCTCATCATCGTGGTCTCCTTTCTTCCCGTCTTCCTGCTCGAAGCACAGGAGGGCCGCATGTTCCGGCCGCTTGCGTGGACGAAGACCCTGGCCGTCGCGTCGTCTTCCATCCTTGCCATTACCCTTGTTCCGGTGTTGATGGTGCTCCTCATTCGCGGGCGTCTGCAGCCGGAGAGAGCCAATCCAATCTCGCGTTTCACGCAGGCAATCTATCTGCCGGTTCTTCGCTTCTGCCTCAAATACCGGAAACTGACTATCGCTGTTAATCTCATCTTTCTGGTGGCGACGCTGCCTGTGGCATTCAAACTGGGAAGCCAGTTCATGCCGTCGCTCTTTGAAGGTTCCGCGCTCTATATGCCGACCGCACTTCCTGGCATCGCCATCGCACAGGCAAAGACGCTGTTGCAAAAACAGGATGCCATCCTACGCACATTTCCCGAAGTTGCCAGCGTCTTCGGTACGGTCGGACGCTCCGACAGCGCGACGGACAACGCGCCGCTCGATATGTATGACACCACGATCATGCTCAAGCCGCGTGAGCAATGGCCTCCGGGCATGACGTACGAGAGACTGATTTAGGCGATGGACGCTAAGCTGCAATTTCCTGGTCTCTCGAATACATGGACCAGTCCGGTTGAGAATCGACTGGACATGGAGCTGACAGGTATCAAGACTCTGCTCGGCCTCAAAGTCCAGGGGCCGAACGTGGACGGCATCGAACAGCTCGCCGCAAAGATACAGGGCGCTCTCTCTGCGATGCCGCAGGTACGTTCGGTCTTCGCGGAACGCATCTCGCAGGGCTTCTATGTCAACGTGGAAGCGAATCGCGAGGAAGCAGCACGCTATGGACTCAGTATTGCCGATATTCAGACGGCTGTATCCTCCGGCATCGGGGGACAAAATATCGCGGAGAATATCGAAGGGCGTGAGCGCTACCCCATCAACGTGCGCTACTCGCAGGATTTCCGCGACAGCGAGGACAAGATGCGCAATGTGTTGATTGCAACTCCTTCCGGCGCGCAGATTCCGCTTGGACAGGTGGCGCGCATCTCGTTCTCACATGGTCCGGCCATGATCCGCGATGAGGACGGCCAGCTTACCGGGTATGTGTACATCGACCTCCAAGACACCAATTATGGCGGCTTCGTCGATGCGGCGAACCGGAAGCTGCACAGTCAAATTTCGCTGCCAGCAAACTATGGCTTCAAATGGTCTGGGGAATATGAGTTTGAGCTGCGCGCCAAACAACGGCTCAAGCTCATCCTTCCCATTGTCTTCTTCCTTATCTTCCTGCTCCTGTACATGGTCTTTCATTCGGCTACCGAGGCTGTGGTGTTGATCGTCCCCACGATCTATGCCATGACCGGCGGGCTGCTGCTGCAATGGCTGCTCCACTACAACTTCAGCGTTGCGGTGTGGGTTGGCTACATTGCACTGTTTGGTATTGCAGTTGAGACAGGCGTAGTCATGGTGGTCTACCTTCATGAAGCTCTGGAACAACTCCTGCAGAAGGGCGGGGTTCTCACAGAGTCCGAAATCGAAGCCGCGGCGATCGAAGGAGCCGTCCAGCGACTGCGTCCGAAATTGATGACCGTCGCCGCCGTGCTTGCCAGCCTTGTCCCCATCCTTTGGGAGTCTGGCATCGGTTCCGATGTAATGAAGCCGATTGCCGCGCCCATTGTTGGAGGCATGATTACTTCCACCATCCACGTCCTCATCCTGGTGCCCGTCTTCTTCGTCATGATGAAGGAACGGGCATTGCGTAAAGGACATCTTCATGCGCAGAACCCACCCCAACCCATTCAACCCTCAACTCAAGGAGAACTCTAATACGTCTAAGAATCTTGACTGTATTTCTTGCCGTCGCTCTCTCTGTGGGAGCGGCATTCGCTCAATCCAGCCAAATCATAACCGGCACCGTGACCGACGCAATGGCGGCGCTCATCACATGATGCAGGGAAAGCCCCCGCACAATGTACCCGCAAATCCGTCAAGCAAGGAGCTGACTTTGCTCTTGCGAGCGGAGTCCTGACAACAAGCAAACCTAAGAAGGAAATAGCTAAGAATACTGAATCGATGAACGCTGACATCCATCTCGAACACAGAGCCGGCAGCAGCCAGGACAAGCACGAAGGAGAACCCTCGTTTGCCCTATGCGACAGGCTCGACCGGACTCGCGATAACAGTCAGAGGCAGCTCCCGACGGATCATGATTATGCGGTTCCGACCCGCGAGTATCAGACTGATCAATCGTCGCTCAAAACTGCCCCGACTGCTGCTCGCTCTGTCTTCGGGAAAAGAAAACGCAAACCACCGAAACAAACTCACAGATCTCGCCCAGTTGACACGGTCACTCCATATCAGGGCAATGCGCTCATCGAACTGGGAGAGCGGACTTTGGATCATTAGTCCTGCGAAACTCACTTGCTCTTTGAACATCAATCACCAATTCCTTAAACCTTATTCCAGCACCACCACTTCGTGGTCCAGGACAGACTTCACCTCAAATTGGATCCAGCCACCCTGTTGGCGCACCGGCGTAGCCGTTTCAGCCGATACGGTCAGGAACAGACGCTTCCCGGCCACGCCTTCAGGAAGCTTCATCCGCACAGTCAAAGGTCCCACCGGAATAAGCTCCTCAACCGGAATCCGCCAGGTCCCTGCGCTCGTCAGATTTACGAGGTGTAGGACGAGACGATCTTGCTGGCGATAGAGATGACAGTCAATCAGACCCGGTCCTCTAACCTCAAGCGGAATCGTATCCTTAGCCGCCCAGCGCACCACGTTTCCAAGTAAGTCCCCATGGTCGGGAATGTTCCCTTGTTCATAGCGCCGATCAATATCGGCCGGTAGATATGCGATTCGAGCCCCTTCCTGCTCTCGAACGATTAAGCCGGGAATCTCAGTTCGAGGCGTCCGCATCCAGGAGTTCTCTGGCGGGTACGCCGGAAATATCGGGATAAACGTCAATAGCACAGTCGAGTCCTGCGCCGGCTTCACCTCGTGAAGTATGCCGCCAAACGTCAGAATATTGGTCCCTTCGAAACCCCGTAGCGCCGGATGTCGGGCTGCCGACTTGGCGGGCTCGTCTCCATGGCGCGGACCGTCTACATCTTGTCCCACATCCGGCGTCAAACGCAGATAGCTGTGGTCCAGACCAGACGCTTTGTGCGGACCGTCTTGCTTTCCTATGTACTGAGCCCCAAAGACGTCGCTAAGGGCAAAGTCGGGCCTCCGGTCGCCATACTCGTCATAGAGGCTAGTCTCGTCCGTAGCAACCAGCGAACCCCCCTTGCTAACAAATCGCCGCACCGACTCCACCTGTGAATTGGACATAGCCGCCAGATTTGGAAGAATCAACAGCGAAACCTTGTTTGCGTCACGATCAATATTGTCGGCATGCACCGCCACGTAGGGTATGCGAGCCCGGATCAGTGCCTGGATCATGCCGTTGTAAGGAGCAAGGGCCAGGTCATTGGCGTCGTCCCGGCCGTACCACTCGAAGTTGCGCTCCGAATAGACAACACCGACCGTCGCAATCGGCTCGCGGTTGATCAGGTACTGTTGATGCTCTGCGTACCACCGGAACAATGGTTCCATCACCCGGAACTGGCGCCGATCCTCCTGATAGCCGCCCACATGATGCCACCACGGCGCAATGCCGCCTGCGACACCGTCCACCATCCACATACGAACTTCCGGAATAGGACGCGCGGCCTTTCGCGGTCCATAAGTCGCCATGCTCTCCGGCGCAATCTTATTCCAACCGCCCAGGCCGTGAACTCGCTTGCCAGTATCGCCATTTTCCTGGAATCCCCCATTGAGACCGGCGCCTGGCGGTCCAAATCCGCTACTGGCTCGCCCCTGCTGGTCCAGCATGATAATGTCGGCCCGCTCACAAAGCTCTTTCATGTCCCGAAAACTACTGGCAGCCTGAACAAAGTTGCCACTCAGCATGCCGCTCCAGATGCAATCAGGGCCGCCCGCAGCTTTGGTCGTATTGGTGAACAGGTCCCAGGTCTCCCGGCGTCGCTTGTGGCTCCACTCAATCCATTGCCGATACACCGGATCATTCCAGTCCTTCTTAGTCGGCAGGTCTTTTCCGCTCGCCTGCCGGAATTTGCTCTTGCAGTTGACGCAGTAGCACATGCTATTCCGGCCCTGACCCGCCCAGTGGTTATCCGTAAATCCGTCGGGCTTTTCATGGGCGATAATCTCGCGCAAGATTTTTGGGATATATTCATCGTAGTAAGGACCGTTGATGCATGTCGTATAGAGCATCACGTCGTCGTCGTCTCCCGGTTCCGTACCTACAGCCAGATTGCCTCTCCGGCCGCCGGTAGTATAGGGCTTTCCTTCGGCAGTCATCGCAAACCAGTCCGGATGTGCTTTGTAGAATGGTTCGAAGGCGCTCCCGCAATCCATGCGGGCAAAGACGGTTAGCCCGTCTGCACGAGCTGCCCTCACCAGATCCCCATAGAGATCGCCACCATTCAAAAACCTGGCTTGGTGATGAAGTGGATCTTTGCTCGGATAGAAGGCCACGATCCCCCCGGCGTTAATCACCAGCCCTTGAGTCTGTGTGCGCTTCCAGTAGCTCCGCCACCATTGCAGGTCGTAGTGCAGGGGGTCCTGTTCGTTCAGGTTGATCTGTCCCCATCGATACGATCGCTTATACCAGGGGCGATCTGTACTTCGTGCCGCCTGGCCATGCGCCTCACCAGGCAGAAGACCGCCCACACTCGCCGCCAGCGAGGCTGCCGCCGTCATCTTGAGAAAATCTCGGCGCGACTCCAATTCGATATTTTTCTTCATTGAATCCACGATCGACTCCTTCTTTCTCAGGGCGGGTAGATACTAATCATCTCCCGAGAACTCAGCTTTGCGGAAAGATCGTTCAAATCACCCTAACGCCGTTTTTCGGACGCCCGAGATTAGAACAGTTGCCGATCACTTTCGAGAAGACGACTTATCTATACCGATTACCCGAGACCCATTCTCTTCCGATATGCGGCTCTCTGCCGCTGCAGTTCGATGTGATTCGATTCGGCCCATTCCCATACTCCGCAAAATGCTCCACCGAGGCTCTTGCCCAGCGGGGTCAGGGCATACTCAACCCGCGGTGGAACGACCGGGTAGACGCTGCGGGTTACAAAACCATCGGCTTCCATCTGACGAAGAGTCTGCGTCAACATTTTTTGGCTTATGCCCGCGACCAATTCTGCTAATCGGCTGAATCGCACAATGCCGTTCTGCGCCAGGGCTTCAAGCAGGAGCATGGTCCATTTGTCTGCCACGCGCCCGATAATCTCCACAACAATCCGGTCGATCTCCGCAGACGATGCTTTGCCCTGCGGAGATTGAAATAGTACGGGACTTGATTTTTTATTTTTGGCAGAATCTCGCTTTTCCTTCATTTCTAACCTCGTCGTGCCTATCGCACTGCAAAGTGCCTACTTCCCAATAGAGAGTGGCTATCTTAAAGTAACTCAAGAGGAGAATATAACGCAATGAACCTTACCGAAAAGAACACCATTCTCATAACGGGGGGCGGATCCGGACTTGGCCGCGGTCTCGCCGAAGCCTTTCATAAATTGGGCAACACAGTCATCATCGCGGGGCGCCGCAAGGACGTACTCCAAACCGTTGCGGCCGCAAATCCGGGCATGCAATACGAAGTCCTCGACGTGCAGAACTTGGCCAAACTCAAGAACTTTGCGGCTGATATCACGGCAGAGTACCCTGGCCTGAACGTTCTCATCAACATGGCGGGCATCATGAAATTGGAGAATCTGAATGAGGCTGTTGATCTATCAGTAGTCGATGACATCATCACTACGAACCTCACAGCTCCACTACACCTGACCGCTGCTCTCCTGCCGCACTTGAAGCAGCAGCCAAAGGCAACCGTCATGACTGTTTCCTCGGGCCTAGCGTTCACCCCCATGGCGATGACACCGACCTATTGCGCCACCAAGGCAGCAATTCACTCGTGGTCGGGATCTCTTCGTTATCAGCTCAAGGGGAGCTCCGTCGAGGTGCTAGAACTTGTGCCTCCGTACGTCCAAACCAAACTGATGGGGGAACAGCAGGCAAACGATCCGCGGGCCATGACGCTGAATGATTTCATCTCCGAGGTCATCCAGATTCTCGCCACTCAATCCGATGCGAAGGAAATACTGGTAAAAAACGTTTACCCGCTACGTTTTGCCGGAGACTTCAACGCAGAGAAATTCGATCTTTTCTTCGAACTGCTAAATGGGATGAGCAGGTCTTCCGGATCGGAGAGAGACTATTCCCATGAAGAAGCCAGCGCAGCACCCTATTGCTGAAGTCCCACGCAGACAGGCCAAGGTTGAGATGACGATCGGCATCGACCTTGGCGATGTCTGGAGCCATTACTGCACCCTCAACCAAGATGGAGAAGTAGTTGACCGGGGTCGCTTCCGGACGACACCGAAAGCTATCGAGAAGTGGTTCACCGATCTGCCTCCAGCTCGGGTCGCGATGGAGGCCGGAACGCACTCGATCTGGATCAGTGAACAGCTTCAGGAGCTAGGCCACGAAGTCATCGTGGCGAACGTCCGCGAGCTGCGAGCGATCTCGCACAGTGATAGGAAGAGCGACCAGGTTGATGCCGAGAAGCTGGCCCGATATGCCCGGCTTGATCCGAACATACTTCGGCCAATCGCCCACCGCACCGTCGCACAGCAGCAGGCCCTCACCCTGATCCGTGCGCGAGCCCTGCTGGTACGACTGCGCACGGCTGCGGTGAACGCCGTTCGTGGTCTGACGAAGTCCTGCGGCTACCGTATGCCCGCCTCCGCCACAACGTGCTTCGCTCAGCGCAGCCTGGCCGTTATGCCGCCTGGACTGGCACAGGCGCTTGGTCCGGTGCTCCACCAGATCGCGGAGATGACAGTCAAGATTAAGCAGTACGACCGGCAGATCCAGCAACTCGGCCAGACCGAGTATCCGGAGGCCCAGGCGCTGCTGAAGGTTCACGGCGTCGGCCACCTCACCGCCTTGACCTTCGTTCTTACGCTCGGCAGCAAGGAGCGGTTCGGTCGAAGTCGCGATGTTGGTTGCTATCTTGGCTTACGGCCTCGTCGAAGTCAGTCCGGAGATCATGATCCTCAGCTCGGCATCACCCACGCCGGCAACGCATACCTTCGAAGTCTGCTGATCGAGTGCTCCAATCACATCCTGCGACCGCACGGACGAGACTCGGCGCTTCGACAGTGGGGTCTCCATCTGGCTGCCAGAGGCGGCAAGCAGGCCAAGAGCAAGGCCGTTGTTGCCGTCGCCCGCAAGTTAGCCGTGTTGCTCCATCGCCTCTGGAGCACGCAAGAGCCGTACATACCGTTCTACGAAAAAGCGGCCTAAGAGATGACCATGTTTACCCGTTGCGACGACACCGTGTTCCGATGACTGCGTGCGCGTTTTGGTCTTCCAAGGCCGACCGATAAATGGCAGCATCGACTCTCCTCTCGAACCCCAACCGGCACCGAGCTTGCATCAACACAGCTCATCCAGAGTGCGAATAGAAACCCGGTGGAGAGCAACATGCGGCGCAACGAAACCAAGAACAACAACAAAAACACTATGAAGGAAAAAGCAAAGAACAAACCTTGACACCAGTGACCTGCTCATAGAAAACGCGCTTGT
>NZ_DATKQC010000415.1:0-46787 GCF_035532915.1 Edaphobacter sp. | reverse complement strand
GCCTGGACTCCAAAGGCTATGGACGCGACCAGCCAGCAGCCAATGCCGGCCAGCGCGACGACGAGGCGCAGAGCGGGATGCCACTGCGGGACGCGGCCTTTGAGATAGATCGAGAGCAGCGTTCCAGCGGCGAAGAACTGGAACTGTACGAAGCTGTTCGTCCACTGGCTGCTGAAGCCATTCGTCGGATGCATGGCGTAGACGACGACAGCTACATACGAGACGGCAATGAGGAACAGCGAGATCGTCTTCACGCCGAGGCGCCGACCTAAGAGGGCGATGATAGGGATGGCGATATAGAACTGCTCTTCGACGGAGATGCTCCAGAGGGGATTCACGGGATAGGCGGGAACCCAACCATGCAGGCAGATCCACCAGTTGCCGGCAAAAAAGGTGAAGGCGAGCCACGAGGCAGGATCCTTGGCGCCTGCCCATGGAACAAACTGTGTGAGGACGACCAAGCCGTAGAACACCAGGAAGTACAAGGGCCAGATGCGCAGGATGCGGCGCATATAGAACGCCTTGAGTTGGATGGTGCCAGTTTCGTCGCTCTCGCGGAAGAGAAGTTCGGTGATGAGGAAGGCGCTGAGCAGGAAGAAGACAGGAACACCCAGGTCGCCGAGTAGGCAGATATTGTAGAGCCAATAGTGCTGCGCCGGGTCGATAGGAATGAAGTCCATCCGATGGACGATGAAGACGATCATGAAGGCCAAGAAGCGGAGTACATCGAGTTCAGGGCGATAGTAGCGTTTGAGGGTCATCGTGCGCGGGTAAACCTTTCCTGCGATTTGCCGTAGCGATAATTGCGAAGTAGTCAGCGCTGATTTTGAGGGCAAGATGGATGGAATCGAGACTATCACCGCGAAGAGAGAGGCGAAGCAAAAGCAGGTCCTCCGCATCGCGAAGGGTGAAAGGATAGGAGTTCAGGACTTTAGTTTGAAGGCCTTGGTGACGATGGCGTTGGGAGAGCTTCCTGCGGGCAGGATGGTGAAGAGCGTGGGGCCGGTCTTGTCCTGGGTGCGGATGACGGAGACGTCGCCGGAGTGGGCGTCGGCGGCGAGGAGAAGATGCTCGTCGGCGGAGAAGGCGAGGGCGTCGGGCTCGGAGCCGGTGTGGACGCTGTTGGAGACGCGGCCGTCGTCGATGCTGTAGAGGCTAAGCGAGTCAGCGCCGAAGTTCGAGACCCAGAGCGAGCTGTTGTCGCGGCTGACGATACCGTGGGTGGGCTTGTTGCCGATGGCCTGGGTCCAACCAACCTGGTTGTTCCAGGTGTCGATCTCGGAGATGCTGTCGGAGTCGAAGTTGGAGACGAAGATCTCGCCGCCGTCGGGCTTCATGGCGAGGTTGACGGGGGTCTTGCCGACGTCGAGCAGGGTGAGGATGTGATCGGTCAGAAGGGATGGGTTCTGCTTCGCGTTCCAGGAGTTGGGGTCGGCGGCGAGGCTGACGGCCATGACCTGATGGCCGCCGGAACAGGCGACGAAGGCCTTGGAGGAGTCGGGGAGAATGACAGCGTCGGTGGCTCCGGGGCAACCGTCGAAGGTGGCGCGGAAGTGCAGGATGTGGGTGGGGTCCGAAGGGGATGCTTCGTAAGGGGCCACGTCGTAGAGAGAGATGCTGCCGCTGCCGCGATTGGTGACGACGAGGGTGCGGTTGTCGGGCGAGATGCGGGCGAGGCCGGGCTGCTCGCCGGTGCCGGCCAGGGCGATCTCGCGGCGGTGGTCGAGGTCGATGACGGAGACGGTGTTGGAGCCGGAGTTGGCGACGTACGCGCGGTGGCCAGTGCCGTCGACACTGATGGCGTAAGGCCGGTGATGGACGGGGATGGTGGCGACGACGTTGTTGGTCTCGGCGTCGATGACCGAGACGCTGTCGGACTTGGTGTTGACGACGTAGACCTCGTTGCGGACAGGATTCACAGCGAGGCCGGTGGGGTCGTCGCCGACGCGGAGAGTGCGGTCCTGACGGAGATAGACGAGGTCGAGCACGGAGACGGTGTTGGAGCCGCCGTTGCTGACGTAGGCGAACTCGTGGTATCCGGCGGGGACGTCGGGAAAGCTGTTGCGGCGACAGCCGGAGCAGGCGGCGAGCAGCGCCAGGGCAGCGGCAGCGGAGAGAGAGCGGGATGGGAGCAGGAAACGGCGGGGGGTTGGCACTGTTGCGAGTCTATCGGGGTGGATTGGCGGGAGCAAGGGGTTTGGGATGACGTGCGGGGGACGGGAGAGACTTAGCACCGATTTGCACCGATGAACACCGATCTAAAAACGATGAGCGACCACGGAGGAACACGGAGGAACACGGATTTTAAGGGCCAGTCTTTGTTTGATCCGTGGTGGTCCGCGTTGATCCGCGGTCGAGTTTTATGTTGTGGCTTCGAGGATGGCGCTCTGGGCTGCGAGCAGGTCGCGGATGCCCTTTTCGGCGTAGTCGAGCATCTGGTTGAGCTGCTGGCGGGAGTAGGAGTTCTTTTCCGCCGTGGCCTGAGTCTCGATGAGGCCGCCGTCGGCGAGCATGACGACGTTCATATCGACTTCGGCGCGCGAGTCCTCTTCGTAGCAGAGGTCGAGCAGGACGTGGCCGTCGACGATGCCGACTGAGGTGGCGGCGAGCATCTGGCGCAGGGGGGAAGCCTTGAGGGTTCCCGCGGCGACGAGCTTGTTGAGGGCGATGGCCAGGGCGACGCAGGCCCCGGTGATGGCTGCGGTGCGGGTTCCGCCGTCGGCCTGGAGGACGTCGCAGTCGAGGATGATGGTGCGCTCGCCGAGGGCCTTCATGTCTACTACGCTTCTTAAGGAACGCCCGATGAGGCGCTGGATCTCGTGGGTGCGGCCGCCGATCTTGCCGCGTTCGGACTCGCGGGCTGTACGGGTGAGGGTGGCCCGGGGGAGCATACCGTACTCTGCCGTGACCCAGCCGCGGCCGGAGTTGCGCAGCCAGCCGGGGACGCCCTGCTCGATGGAGGCGTTGCAGAGGACGCGGGTGTTTCCTGTCTCGATGAGGACCGAGCCCTCGGGCATGACGATGAAGCCGGGGGTGAGGCGGGTGGGACGGAGAGCGTTGGCGGCGCGATGGTCGGGCCTGAAGAGTTGCGAAGGGATTTGGGGCATGGTGGGATTATAGTTGCGAAGCGCTTTGATTACTAAAGTTTAGGTGCTTTTGTCCCGGAATGGGAAGGCGTTCCGGTTTGGGAGAATAGTCAAAATGGGAAATTATGCTGAGTATTTTGAAATATCCTATGAGGTAGGGGTAGCGCGGGTTCTGATTCGGGAATTTTGATTGTGATTACCGAGGGATGGAGTATAGTTCTGCTTTCTAAGCAATCACTTAGAGAATGAGTTCCAGTTTGGCACTTGAAATGATTACGAAAGTGCATCCGCTCTGGTGAGTGAGCGAATTTGGAGCTACGACATGCAGGCAATAGAGAGCAGGAGTGCCTCAGGATTGGTTGATCAGGGACAGAATTTCAGGGCGCTTCGATGCGGCGAGGGCGGGATCGCCGAGGGGGCAGGCCTTGCGCACGATGCAGGAAATCTGCTGGGCGCGCTGACGCTCTATTCGGAGCTGCTGGCGATGCCGGGAGTGCTGCATGAGGAGTACCGGGAGTTTGCGGGGGAGCTGCGGCTGCTGAGTGACCGGAGCTGGGCGATGATCAACCGCCTGGTAAACCATGCGCGCGGAGAGCGGGAAACGGCAGAGAGCGAAGGTGTGATACTGCCGGACTTGGTGGAGCGGTGTCGCGGGGTATTGAGCCGGGTCGCGGGGCGGCCGATCGAGGTCTCGTATGGTGCCGGAGCCTATGAGTTGGTCAACGTGCGGGCGGAGGCAGCGGAGCGAATTTTGACCAACCTGGTGAAGAATGCGGCGGAGGCGATGGTTGGAGGCGAGAGCATCGCGGTGTCGGTAGAAGGTGCGCTCGATGCCGGTCGGCGACGCGTGGTGATGACGGTTCAGGACCAGGGCTGCGGCATGAGCGCAGCGGCGGTTGGCAGGCTGATGCGGGCTGGGGGTATCTCATCGGCCCGCGGCAGGGGAATCGGCTTCTGCGTGGTGCGGGAGCTGGTGGCGATGTCGGGCGGTTGCCTGAACATGCACAGCGAGGTTGGAGTGGGAACGAGCATTTCGGTCGAGTGGTACTCGGCTCAAGCCGAGGTTGAAGTTGAGATTGAAGTGGACTGCGGCGAGCAGGATGCCGTGGCGTGTTGACGAATTTCAAACTGGAGTAGGCAGAGGAGGATTGGATGGCTGGAGTGATTGGATGGGACGAAGAAGTTCCGACGGGCGTGCTGATCGGGTTGACTCCGCTGGGCGGAGCGGCGGTTGCCGAAGAGGTAAAGAAGGACCGTTCGGCCGGGCACATGGAGCTGCTGCATGTGATGGTCGTCGATGACGACGAAGCGGTACGTAAGGCCTGTTGCGAGATAGCCAGCCGGCTGGGCTGCGTCGTGGTTGGCGCGGGCAATGCGACGGCGGCGCAGGCGATCCTCAAAGACCATCAGATCGACCTGATCCTGCTGGACCTGAAGCTGCCGGGCGGCGGCGGGATGGCCCTGCTGGAGCAGGTGAAGATGCTGCATCCGGAGACGGCGGTGGTGGTGATGACGGCGTTCGCAACGGTGTCGTCGGCGGTGGAGGCGATGCGGATTGGAGCGGGCGACTATCTGACCAAGCCGTTTGCGCTGGAAGATTTGACGCTGGTGCTGGAGCGTGCCGGACAACGGCACCACATGGACGTGCAGAGCCGCCAGTTGCGGGAGCGGCTGCGGACGCAGCAGGGCATGGGCGGGCTGGTGGGTCAGTCGCCCGAGATGGAGAAGCTGTACAGGATTCTGTCAAAGGTGGCTTTCTCGACGCACCCGGTGCTGATCCTGGGCGAGAGCGGGACGGGTAAAGAGCTGGTGGCGCGGTCGATCCACTACAACGGGACCAATGCGGCGAAGCCGTTTATCGCGGTGGATTGCGGCTCGCTGGTGCCGACGCTGATCGAGAGTGAGCTGTTCGGGCATGTGAAGGGCGCGTTTACCGGGGCTGACCGGGCCAAGGAAGGCTTGCTGGCCTCGGCGGACGGCGGAACGGTCTTTCTGGATGAGATTGGCGAGCTTCCGCTTGATATGCAGTCGAAGCTGTTGCGGGCGTTGCAGGAGAAAGAGGTGCGTCCGGTGGGCGCGACGCAGGCGCGGCCGATCTCGGCGCGGGTGCTGGCCGCGACGAACCGCGACCTGGCGACGATGGTGGAGCAGGGACGGTTTCGCAAGGACCTATACTTCCGGCTGAACGTGGTGAATCTACGGATTCCTCCGCTGCGCAACCGGCGCGAGGACATCGCTCCCCTGGCGATGCACTTTCTGGCGAAGATGCAGAAGGAGACGGGGGTGGAGCGGGTTTTCTCCGACGATACGCTGCGGATGATGACCGAGTATGACTGGCCGGGCAATGTGCGCGAGCTGGAAAACGCGATCGAACGGGCGTGCGCTTTGTCGTCGGGACCGGTACTGCACATGGGCGATCTGCCAACGCAGTTGCAGGACTTCAGGATGCAGCGCGGCGGTGTGAATCCAGCCGTAGGCGACGGCGATGAACAAGAGAGCGAACGGGCTGCGCCGAAGGCCGGGATCGTCTCGATTGCGGAGTTGGAGAAGAAGGCCATTATGGATACGCTGCGGCAGTTGGATGGTGACAAGCTGATGGCGGCGCGGCTGCTGGGGATTGGCAAGACGACGCTTTATCGGAAGCTGAAGGAGTATGGGATCGCCGAAGCTTAGGGGAGAGGTGGTCTGATGATGAGCGTGTAGGTTCGGATTGTGTTGGCGAGACGCATTCTCAGGCGATTGTTCTTAAGTCGCATTGGGTTCGCCTGGCGGGTCTGACCTTCATTCTGTTTGCGGAAGCGCTGCACACACGCAACTGGGCAGGGTTCGCCGTGATGCTGGTCCTGACGACCGCCGCGCTGCTTTATCGCATTCATGTGGAAGAGGCTGCTTTGTGCTCGGCCTTTGGCGAGGAGTATGCCGTCTACAGCAGGATGACCAAGCGCTTATTCCTGGCATGTATTGATTCGGATGGAATGGAATGGGGTGAGGTAGATTGTCAGAAGGTGTTTGGGAGGAGAGCGATTATGCGGTGTACGCATCTAAAAGAGATTCAGAAGGTGAAGCCTTCGTCGAAGGGCTGTGAGGATTGTTTGAAGATCGGCGGCCAGTGGGTGCATCTGCGGATGTGCATGATCTGCGGACATGTCGCGTGCTGCGACTCGTCTCCAAACCGCCATGCGACGGCGCACTTCCACGCGACCAGGCATCCGATCATGCGATCGGTGGAGCCGGGAGAAGACTGGGGCTGGTGCTATGTGGATGAGATCGAAGTGAATGTCGTTTGATTCGACGAAGGTTTTCCGGCCTTGTGCCGGGTTTGCTATGCTGGGCTCACCCTTTGAAAGAGAGTGAGTACTCAGAAAATGTCAGAAGAAGCTGTAAAGATTACCGTTCGTCCTAACGGCCCGTTGCGGGTGGAAGGCCATATTGTGTTGACCGATGCCGATGGCAAGGAGTGGGACCTGACGGGCAAGCCGGCGGTTTCGCTTTGCCGCTGCGGGGCGAGCGAGAAGCGGCCATTCTGCGATGGATCGCACAACAAGGTGGGCTTTCAGTGCTCGGCCAGCCCAGCGCTGCTTACCTAGCATGGGGTTTTATGCCCGGGATAAAGATACGAATCGGCCGTGCCATGCGCGGTCGATTCGTATTTCCGGATACTGATTTTATTTTGAGGTAGGGTTTTGATGCGCGTTCGCCGATGGTTTGCCGTGACACTTTGCGGGTTGGTGCTGGCGTCTTCGGCTGCGGCGTGGGCGGGGCAGAGATCCACTGATCCAGTTACGGTCACGTTGAGCGCGAGCGCGCTGGACCAGTATGTGGGGCAGTATCACGGGGCTGAAGAGCCGGATGCAGTGGATTCTGTGTACCGTGAGGGCGACACGTTATATATCGAGAGTGAACGAAAGGCGCGGGCAGAGCTGCGCCCCGAAGGTGGAGACCGCTTCGTCGCGCCGGGGTCGTTGTTGCGGACGGAATTTCTGCGCGATGCCGGCGGCAAGGTGACAGGCGTAAAGATGATGTACGGCCCCAATGCTTCGTGGGAGCTGCAGCGCTTCAGCGACGCAGGAGTTCGGCTGAACCATGCGCTTGCTTATACGCGCAGCGTGGTGATGATGCCGATGCGCGATGGGGTGAAGCTTCATGCGGTGATCCTGCGGCCAGTGGGCTCGGAGACGAGTGGAGCGCCGCTGCCGTTTATGATGCAGCGGACGCCCTATGGCACCGACGATAACAGCTCGGACAGCGTGAACAGCAGCAAGCCTGAGCTGGCCGCGAGCGGATACATCTTCGTGTTTTGCGACATTCGCGGGCGGTACGAGTCGGAGGGTCAGTTCGTGATGAACCGGCCCATCGTCGCGCATTTAACGAAAAAAGATGTGGACGAGACCACCGATACGCGGGACACCATTGACTGGCTGCTGAAGAATATCCCCAACAATAACGGGCGCGTGGGTGTGATGGGGGTCTCCTATCCGGGATTTCTGGCGATGATGGCGGGGATCGATGCGCATCCGGCGGTGAAAGCGATCTCGCCGCAGGCTCCGATGACCGATGTCTGGATGGGCGATGACTTCTTTCACAATGGGGCGTTTCGCGAGACGTATGGATTCGACTATGTGCAGGAGCTGGAAAAACAGAAGACAACCAAGACCGTCGAGAGCACTGGAGACACCTACGATTTCTTTTTGCAGCATGTGAACTTCGCTGGCGCGGCTAAGGAAGCTCACATGAGCAAGCTGCCTACGGCAAAGGCGTTTCTGACGCAGCCTTCGTATACGAAGTTCTGGCGAGACATGGCGGTGCAGCCGCATTTGACCAAGGTAGAGGTGCCTACGTTGGAGGTTGGCGGCTGGTGGGATCAGGAAGATATGTGGGGAACGCAGGCCGAGTATGCCGCGCTGGAGCCGCACGACAGCAAGCATGAGGTTTTTCTGGTGCTGGGGCCGTGGAACCACGGTGGCTGGTCGTGGACGACGCGGCACCTGGGGCCGCTGGACTTTGGCGCGGCTACCGGGGACCAGTATCGGAAGCAGATCGAAGCTCCATTCTTCGAGAAATATTTGAAGGACAGAGCTGGTTTTGACCTGCGGGATACGGACAGCTTTCGGACGGGTGTGAATCAGTGGAAGCGCTATGATGCGTGGCCGCCGAAGGTTGGATTCAGAGCAGAGAAACTTTATCTGAATGATGGCGGTGGGCTGAGTTTTACGGCTCCGACGGGCGGCGGCGTGGCGGCGAGTTATGTCTCTGATCCGGCGAACCCGATTCCTTACCGGCACCGGCCGATTCAGGCGACCTATGGCAACGGCTCGAAGTGGCGGACTTGGCTGGTGGAAGATCAGCGTTTTGTCAGCGATCGGAACGACCTGGCTAATTTTTCTACCCCGGTGCTCGATCATGACGTGACGGTGACGGGGGACGTTATGGCGGATTTGTTTGCGGCCACCACGGGCAGTGATGCCGATTGGGTGGTAAAGCTGATCGATGTCTATCCGGAGGATGGGGCTGAGGGGATGGGTGGCTATCAGTTGATGATCGCGGACGAGATCTTCAGAGGGCGCTACGCCAAAAGTTTTGAGAAGCCGCAGGCGCTGGTTCCGGGGAAGGTGACGGAGTTCAAATGGAGCCTCCACGGGGTGGACCATACTTTTCTGAAGGGGCACAGAATTATGGTCGAGGTGCAGTCGAGCTGGTTTCCGCTGTATGACCGAAATCCGCAGACGTTCGTGCCGAATATCATGACCGCGCCGAAGAAGGCTTACAAGGCTGAAACGGAGACCATCTATGGTTCGACGCAGTATCCGTCGCACCTGGAGATTTCGGTCGCACAGTAAAGGTATTTGTCTCTATCTTTGTAGTCATTGGTTTGGAGAGGTGGGCTTGAAACCGACGCTTGGGAGACTGGCATGATTCGGACGATCAGCAGCCGGGAGGTTTATCGGAACCGTTGGACGCGGGTGCGCGAGGACGTGATTGAGCGGACGGATGGGCAGCGGGGAATCTATGGAGTCGTGGATAAAGACCCGGCTGCGATCATCATTCCGCTGGAGGTGACGGCGGAGGGCGCGTTCGTCTACCTGATCGAACAGTTTCGCTATACGGTGGGCGCGCGGCACCTCGAGTTTCCGCAGGGTGGCTGGGAGTTGGCGGAGGTGGACGCGGAGGAGATGGCGAGGGGAGAGCTGCGCGAGGAGACCGGGCTGACGGCTGCGAGGATGACTCATCTTGCTACGTTGCAGATCGCCTATGGGGTCATGAATCAGCAGCAGCATGTATTTCTGGCCGAAGGGCTGACGATGGGCGAGGCCGAGCCGGATGTGGAGGAGCACGACCTTGTGGTGCGTCGGGTGAGCGTCGGCGATTTTGAGCGGATGTTGCTGGGCGGTGTGATTGTGGACAACTGCTCGGTGGCGGCGTGGGGGCTTTACAAGGTGTGGCGGGAGCGGCAGTAGAAATCGTTAGCGCTAACTTGGATTTGTCGATACATTGGAGCCATGCTTTGGAAGCGGCTTCTTTCCTGTTCGGTTGTACTTTTTCTTCTTTCGAGTGCCTTGGTGCAAGCGCAGCCTGCGACGGCTCCTGCGGAGGGTGTGCTGCAGCGGCTGATGCCTCAGCTTGCTCCGCAGTTCCAACTGGCGCTGACTCCACGGATTGACCACAAAGATTACTTTCGCATTACAGGAACGACTGGCCATATCCGAGTGGAGGCCGGGACAACGCCTACGCTGTTGTTCGGCGTGAACTGGTATCTGAAGTACGTTGCTCATCTTCAGGTTTCCACCAACGGGCTTCAGCTTGGAAAGGCTGGGTTGAAGCTGCCTGCGCCTGCTGCGCCGATTGAGCGGCCTGCACTTTATCCGTGGCGCTATGCGCTGAATGAGAATGTCGATGGCTACTCGGCGCCTTATTGGAGTTTCAAGCGATGGCAGCACGAGATCGATGTTCTGGCGATGAGCGGGACGAACGCCGTGCTGATTGAGCGGGGAACGGACCTTGTGCTTTACCAGACGTTTCGCGACGCAGGGTATTCGGACGAGGCGATTCGGCGATGGATTACGCAGCCTGCGCACCAGAACTGGCAGTTGATGGGGAACATGTGTTGCTTCGACGAGCCGATCTCGATGGAGCTGCTGAAGAAGCGAGCGGAGTCGGCAAAGGAGCTGATCGCGAGCCTGCGGCGGCTGGGGATTACGCCGGTGCTGCCGGGGTACTACGGGATAGTTCCAGCGGATTTTGCAGCGGCTAATCCGGGTGCGCATGTGATTACCCAGGGCGATTGGAACGGCTTTACGCGTCCGGGCTGGCTGGATCCCAGGGACTCGCACTTTGCCAAGCTGGCTGGGTCCTTCTATCGGCATCAGCGGGAGCTCTATGGCGATACGACGATCTATGACATGGAGATCTTTCAGGAGGGCGGGGGCGCCGGCGACGTTCCCGTGGCCGGGGGTGCGAAGCGGGTGCAGGAGGCGCTGGAGCGCGCGCATCCGAATGCGTTGTGGCTGCTGATGGCGTGGCAGAACACGCCTTCGCCGGAGTTGATCGCCGGAGTGGACGTCAAACATATTCTGGTTGCAGATATCGAGCAGGGACGGATTCCGCGAGATAACCGCGATGCCCAGTTTGGCGGTGCGGCGTGGCTGTATGGCGGGCTGTGGGAGTTTGGCGGACGTACGACGATGGGAGCTCCACTGTATGACTATGCGGTGCGGTTTCCGCTGATGGCGAAGCGGCCGGGTAGCCATATCGCGGGTACGGCGCTGTTTACCGAGGGCCTGGACACGAATCCTTATGCCTTCGATCTTTATACGGAGATGGCGTGGCACGCTGATCCGGTGGATCTTGCGGCATGGACGAATGATTATGCGGAGCGCCGCTATGGCGGAGAGGATGCTCATGCGCAAAAGGCGTGGCAGATACTGCTGAAGACGGCCTATGGCTATCGTGCTGACGGCAATCGGAAGCATGGCGAGCGCGATGCTTCGCAGGATTCACTGTTCAACGCGCAGCCTTCGCTGACGGCGAAACGGGCGTCCTCGCCGGGGCCGGACGTGTTGCGGTATGAGGCTGCCGATCTGCAACCTGCGCTGACGGAGCTGCTTGAGGTTGCCCCTGCGCTTCGCAGCAGTGAGACGTATTGCTATGACGTGGTAGATGTGGCGCGGCAGGTGATGGCGAACGAGAGCAGAAGGCTGCTGCCACTGATTAAGGCTGCTTATGAGGCCAAGGACAAGGCGGCGTTTGCGAGGCTGACGGCGGAGTGGCTTCAAGATATGAAATTGCAGGATGATCTTCTGCGGACCGATGGCGATTTTTTACTCGGGCGGTGGCTCTCCTATGTTGCGCCTTGGTCCTCATCAGCGGCGGAGAGCGAGCGGCTGAACTACGATGCGCGCTCGATTCTGACGACGTGGGGAAATCGCAGCGCAAGCGAGGCTGGACATCTGCATGAATACGGCAACAAGGACTGGGCGGGGTTGACGAGCGATTACTATATGCCGCGATGGAAGTTATACTTTGACTCGCTGACGAAGTCGTTGGCGACGGGGCAGCTGCCGGCGCCGATTGACTGGTATGCGTTTGGCGACCGATGGAACCATAGCCGCACGCACTATACTGCTACACCGGAAGGCGATAGCTATGCTGCTGCGCTCGAAGTTGCGCGACAGCTTCACCTGGCGCCAGGAGAATCGAAATGACGAGTGAGACGAAGACGGCGCTGGTTGGCTGCGATGAGGTGACGACGACGCGGGTGAAGCCGGGACGGTTGATGTCGATCGACCTGCTGCGCGGGTTGACCATCGGCTTCATGATTCTGGTGAACAATAATGGCAGCCGCGATGCGTACAGGGAGCTTGAGCACTCTTTATGGAACGGGTTTACTGCTACGGATTTGGTCTTTCCGACATTTTTGTTTCTGGTCGGCGTCTCGACGGTGTTTTCTACGGCGTCGCGTCTGGCGCGGGGGGATAGCAAGCAGTCGCTGTTCCTGCATACGCTGCGGCGTGCCGTGATTTTGTTTCTGCTGGGGCTGCTGGTCAACAGCTTTCCGCACTTCCACTGGCATACGCTGCGGTTCTACGGCGTGCTGCCGCGCATTGCGATCTGTTACTTCGTTGTGGCCACGCTCTATTTAATCAATCCAAAGTGGAAGAACAAGCTGGTGCTTGCGGTAGCTCTGCTGGTGGGTTACTGGGCGTTGATGCGGTTTGTTCCCGTGCCGGGCTTTGGGACGCCAGGGCGTGATGTTCCTTTGCTCGATCCTGATCGCAATCTGGCAGCGTGGCTCGACCGCAATATCTTTGCGGCTTCGCACCTTTACGAGCGGACGCGCGATCCCGAGGGGCTGCTGAGCACGCTGCCCGCACTGGCGACGACGTTGATGGGATTGCTTACGGGCATCTGGCTGCGGACGCAGCGGGCGCTGACCGAGAAGGTGCGCGGCATTGCCATTGCGGGCGTGAGTTGCGTGGTGCTGGGATGGGCGTGGAACTTCTCCTTTCCGATCAATAAGAAGCTATGGACAAGCTCCTTTGTGCTGTTCGCGGGGGGATTGAGCTTGTTGCTGCTGGCGCTCTCGATCTGGATGTTCGATGGAGGGACAGAAGGAGAGACGAAGGCGGCGAAGCGGTCGGGGTGGTTTACTCCGCTGCTGGTCTTCGGAACGAATGCGATTACTGCGTATGTGTTCTCAGAGCTGCTGGCCGGGGGGATTGGGAGCATCCTTGTGCGGCCGGGCATGAATCTTCAGCATTGGCTCGCGAATGGAATTTTGAGCGCAGTGCCTTATCCGGCGTTTGCTTCGCTACTGTACTCTCTTGGGTTCGTCGCTTTTTGCTGGCTGCCTACTTATCTGCTGTTTCGGCGAAAGATCTTCATCAAGATCTGAGCCGGTCTTTCAGAAGAGTGACGGTCGCGCCGAAGCTCCCAACAGTGTGTTGCTGATGGAGGCGGTGGTGTGATGACCCTCGCCGCCTCCCCACGAGAAGAGCAAAGAGACAACGGGGAGGCCGCCAGCGTGGACGGTGAGGCCTGCGGTGAAGGTGTGGCGGAGATGGTTGAAGGAAATATCGTCGCGGTTCATACCTACCTTGGCTTCGTCGATGGAGAAGAGAAAGCCCGCCGGTAGTTTGCCGAGCGAGTGCTCGAACGTTTCGCGCAGCAGCAGAACGTTGGGTGCGCGGAAGCGGTAGTCGGGATAGCTGGCGAGGATGGGCTGGCCGTTGAGATCGGAGCCGCCGATGGTGGGATCGAAGTAGAAGGGGACGACGCTTCCGGCGTTGGCGATGGAGCCGCTCATGAAGAGGCGAACGGCAATAGAGCCTTCGAGATTTTGCGTAAGTGAGACGTGGGGGCAGGCGGTAGTGGTGGCGCTTGTTGAGCAACTGTCGGGGCCGTTTTGGTCGTTGGCTGCGGTAAGACGGACGTTGCGGTAGAGCGGGAACTCATGGCCGAAGTCGGCCGTCCAGCGGCGAAAGGAGTAGTGTGAATCCGACACGGCGATGAACTGCTGGAATTGGAGGAGATAGTTAAGGCGGAGCGAGTCGCGGAAGAGCGAGGGACGAATGCGGAGGCCCTCACCAGCTTGCAGAAAGCCGGGCTGACTGGTGAGGCCGGGGGCAGTGGACTCGTTGTAGAGAAGCGCGATGGAGGGGCTGGACTCTCCGTTGTTGCCGCGTAGCTGGGGAATGCGGCCGTTTAGTTCGCCGACGAGCGAGATGCCGGTTTTGCCAGCGAAGGGAACAATGGCGCTGGCTCCTGCGATGGTTTGCGTAAGGCCGAAGACGCTTCGATCGGCGGGGAGCGTGTTGGGGCCGAGGCCGTAGAAGTAAATACGGTTGAGCGACGTGGTCTCGGCGTAGAGATTGAAGAGTGGAGCGGTGCGGTAGAGGGGACTGGTGCTTTTTGAGGGACCCGAGACTACGATGATCTTTCCACCGGGCTGGCGAAAGGCCTTCAGGTAGGCACCCGCGCGCCAGGAACCGTTGCCGCTGGCTACGGCGTCGAGGTCCCAGTTGAGACGCCACTCATTAGCGAAATCCTTGTGCTCGACGAAGGCTGCGCCTGCGGCGATGCCGTTCTGCGGGGCGAGGCTGCCGACGGCAATGTGCATGGGCTGGCCGGTGACGACAGTTTCGGCGCAGTTGGCGAGGCTGCCGAAGTTGAAGGTCTTGCACGACTGGAGCTGCTCGCCTTCGCGGCGGAAGTCGGAGTGGATACGGCCCTCGTTGCCAGACTGTGGATGTGCGGGCGGCACGGCGAGCATCAGCGTGGAGAGTAGAAGTGAGCACGTAGTCGCAGTCATGGTCTCTTCTTCTTCGCAGAGTTCGCGGGAGCTCGTTTTTTGGTGCGGGGTTTCTTTGCGGAGGCCGAGGCGGCGAGGTCGATCTGCTGAGGTTGGCGAAGCGGCTTTGGAATTGCTCTCAGGGCAGGCGTATTGTCGCGTCTCTGTGGTCGAGGGACGCGGATGGGAGCGGTCGTTTGCGGTGCGGCTGCGGACTGGTCGCGCAGTGCTGCGGTCATCTCGGCGATGTACCGGGACGCTGCGTCTTCCGTGGTGAGGTCGTGAGGTGAAAACTTTGTGGGCAGGTCGAGCCGCAGCTTCTGCTCGAGATGCTGGAAGTGCCTGATCTGCGACTTGATCAGATCGGAGATCGGCCGATTCTTTCGGAACGCTTCTGGAGGGGGCCCGGGAACGCGAATGATGGCCATGGTGCGGCTCCTGTGGGTTATTCGAGTTGGAAGCTGGGGCAGTCGTCGTCGCTGCGCATGGTGTCGAGCGAGAGGAGGTCGAGGAAGGTGTTCGCCACTTTCTCGCGGGGTGAGCGAGCGTCGTAGGCGCCGATGAAAAAGTCGGTGAGAGTGGCGGGGATCGAGGCATGTTCGAAAACATCGTTAATGACAGCCCCTTTTTGCACCCACGGAGAGACGAGGATGGCAGGCACGCGGACCCCGAGGCGGTCGAAGTGGAAGGCGTCGAGAGTGCCGGTGTCTGCGGGCTGGGCGACGAAGCCGTCGGGCGTGCAGGCGGGTGGTGGAACGTGGTCGTAGATGCCGCCGTGCTCGTCGTAGACGATGAGGATGGCGGTGTTGGGCCAGAGCTTGGGGTTATTGCGGATCTTGTTGTAGACGGTAGCGATGAACTGTTCGCCGGCCCGAACGTCGTGGTCGGGATGCTGGTCGCAGGCGATGGCTTCGCCGCTGCCGTCGGGTGCGTCGTGGTCGGTGTAGTTGGGCTCGATGAAGCAGTAGTCGGGGAGCGCGTTGTCATCGCAGGCGCGGAGGAAGTCGGGGAAGGTGCCGAAGAGGCTGGGCTCATTCTGAAGGAGGTTGACGACCTCCATCGTGGAGCTTGCCTGGTCGTAATAGAAGAGCTTGACGGTGTGGTTCGCGGCAAGCAGGCGGTCGTAGATGCTCTTGTATTGTTTGCCGACGTAGAAGAGGTCCATGCTGACCTGACCGAAGGAGGTGCCGTAGTGAGCGAAGGCACGGTTGCAGATGGTGGGGCCGGGGATGGAGGCGAACCAGCGATTGAAGAGGGCGTATTCCGTGGCAAGCGTAGTGAGGACCGGCAGCTTGTCGGGAGTGAAGTAGTAGAGGATCTTTTGCGAGTGGGCTACGTTCTGCTGCTGGGTGTAGTAACTGCGCACGAAGCCCTGCATGGTGGGCGGGAGCGGCGGACCGTTGGCGGGGTCCCCGAAGATCTGCAGGTTGACAGCGGCGAAGTGGTGGTTGGGATCGGGATCGAGCTGGCTCTGATATTCCGCCTGCGGCAGGACGGCGGCCTGAGCGCCAGTGGTGTCGGGATTGGTCTCGTTGCCGGTTAGCCCGTCGATGGATGGATATTGCGCCTTCAGGGCGCCGAGCATGTGGTCGAAGGAGCGGTTCTCCATCATGAGAACGACGACATGCTTTAGTTGCTGGATTCCGGGTTTTGATCTGTCTGGAGTCATTCCCGCGTCCTCGCTGATTTGTGAGGCTAAGTATGTGGGCAACGTGAAGGGAATGTCTACTAAAATCGTCGGACAGCAAGGCAAACATTGAGACTTAGGCCAGGATTTTTGCATCTGAAAAAGATGATTGAAGATTTTGGCGCACGAGGGAAGAAGCGCGTGAACGAGAGCGGAAAGATTGAGCGCAAACGTGGATTGTGGCGATGGATTGCTGTCTCTGCCTTGCTTGCCGTCATTGTGCTGGTGGTGGTGGCGGATGCCATGCTGCATCGCGCGGGCCCGATTCTGAAAGGGCGCGTGGTCGAGACGTTGAGCACGCGGTTCAAAAGCCGGGTTGAACTGGACAAGTTCCAAGTATCGGTGCTGAGCGGGTTGGAGGTCTCGGGCGACGGGCTGCGGATTTATCCACCGGACGATGTGGTCGCCGCTGGAGCGACGAAGCCCTTGATCTCGTTGGGGCACTTTTCTTTTCATGTTCCGCTGCACGGATTGTTTTTGAAGCCGACGCATGTGGGAACGGTGCATGTAAAGGGGATGTCAATCAATATTCCACCGCGCCAGATGAGGCAACAGGCGCAGGGGCCGAACCGAAAGCTGGGCAAGATCAAGATCGTCGTAGATGAAATCGTCGTTGACGACTCGCGGCTGGTGATCGGAACGAACAAGCCGAATAAAGATCCAAAGGACTTTGAACTGAAGCAGATTGTGATGCACAATGTGGGACAGAATGATCCCTGGAAGTACGACGCAACCTTGGTGAACGCTGTTCCGAAGGGCAACATTCACGCGGTCGGGACATTCGGCCCGTGGAATACGGAAAGCCCTGGAGACTCGGCGGTGACTGGACACTATACCTTCGATCATGCGGACCTGAATACGATCAAGGGCATCAGCGGAATGCTCTCTTCCGTAGGAGACTTCAAAGGCCAGCTTAACCGCATTGAAGTAGAGGGAACTACGGAGACTCCAGACTTTGCGATCGATACGGCGAACCATCCGATGCCTTTGCACACGGCGTATCACGCAATTGTGGATGGGACCAGCGGCGACACCTATCTGCAACCGGTGGAGGCAAAGCTGGGTGGGTCGGAGTTTTCGTGCAGCGGCGCAATTGTGAATGTGAAAGGCAAGGGGCACATCATCGACCTCGATGTGAACGTTCCGAATGGGCAGATTCAAGACTTTTTGACGCTCGCGGTGAAGACAGAACCGGCAGTGATGACGGGGCAGGTGTCGATAAAGGCGAGGCTTCATATTCGTCCGGGCAAGGAGAGCGTGTCGAAGAAGCTGGGATTGCAGGGAGCATTTACGCTACAGCGGATTCACTTCACGAATCCTGAAGTCGAGGACAAGGTGGACATGCTGAGCCTGCGAGCGCAGGGAGATCCGAAGGCGGCCAAACCGGGGGCAGCGGACGTTCATTCACAGATGAAGGGAATGTTTGTGATGGGCGATAGAAGGCTGCGCTTCTCGAATCTGCTCTATACGCTGCCGGGCGGAACGGTGCAGTTGAGCGGCGTGTACTCGCTGGATGGGCGGGAGTTCGACTTTACCGGAAAGGTGCGGACCGAGGCGAAGCTGTCCCAGATGGTGGCTACGAAGTGGAAGTCGTGGCTGCTGAAGCCGGTCGATCCTTTCTTCAGCAAGAATGGCGCCGGGACCGAGGTCCCCATCAAGATCACCGGAACCAAAGGAGCACCGAAGTTTGGATTGAACTTTGGGCATAAAGATAAAAAGAGTAGTAATCCATAGCGGCTAGCTATTGCCAACATGATCTTCCATCGCAGGTCCCAGCGGGCTTTGTATGATGCCCATTTCGATGTAGATAGGCCGCATGATGGTGCGAATGGATTTCAGCCGCGTTGTAAACCATAGAGACCCGGCGAGACAGAAACTCCCTGTGATCATGATCGCGTGAGGCGCGCCGAAGCGGTGGGCGAGGGCACCCGCGAGCAGGCTGCCGAAGGGCGCCATGCCGACGAAGGCCATCGTGTAATAGCTCATGACGCGGCCGCGTTTATCTTCGGGCACAAGCGTCTGAATAACAGTGTTGCTGGCGGCCATGCCCTGCATCATGCCGAAGCCGACGACCGTCATGAGCAGAAGCGAGAGCACAAGATTACTGGACAGGCCGAAGAGAATGAGCCCGGCACCGAAGACAGCGGCGGAGATCTGAATCATGGTGGTGAGGCCGCGGACAGTCTTGCGCAGAGCGAGCGATAGCGCGGAGACGAGCGCTCCTATGCCGGAGGCTCCCATGAGGAAGCCAAGAGTGTGCGGACCGCCATGCAGTACCTGCGAAGCGAAGATGGGCATGAGCACGACAAAGGGCATCCCCATGAGACTGAGCAGCGCGAACAGAGTGAGGATGGTGCGGATCGGATGGAAGCCGGTGACATAAGCCCAGCCTTCCTTGAGCTGTTCGAGCATGGGCGCTGCGGCCTGCCGGATGGGAGCCCACGGAATGGTCATCATCAGCAGTGAGACGACGACGGCGATATAGCTGAAGCCGTCGATGGCAAAACAGTAGCCTTCGCCGACTGCCGCGATGACGATTCCCGCGAGTGCAGGACCGATAAGCCGGGCCATGTTGACCATGGAAGAGGTAAGCGCGATCGCGTTGCCGAGGTCCTGCTTGTCTTCGACCATCTGGATGACGAAGGCCTGGCGGGCGGGCATATCGAAGGCGTTGATGAGGCCCTGCAAGGCGCTGAGAGCGATGATCTCGTGGATGGTAATGACTTTGGCGAGGGTGAGCGCGGCCATGGCGAGCGACTGCACGCCCGCGAGAATCTGCGTACAGACGAGGAGGTTGCGCCGGTTGAGGCGGTCGACGAGCACACCGGCGAAGGGCGCAAGCAGGAAAGTGGGAATCTGTCCGGCGAAGCCCACGAAGCCCAGCAGCAGCGCCGAGCCGGTAAGCCGATAGACGAGCCACGAGGTGGCGATGCGCGTCATCCAGGTGCCGATGAGCGAGATGCTCTGGCCCGTGAAGTAGAGACGATAGTTGCGATGGCGCAGCGCTCGCCACGCATGGGCGTAGCGGCTGGTGGATTTCGTCGATGATTCGGTCGAATTGGCCATGCCTGGAACTTAGATGTGTTTGCGGGCTTGCCGGACCATCTCTACAAGAGCGGTTCGGGTTTCGGTGGACGTGCGGACCTCATTCGGGAAATTGATGCGGGTTCCCTTCATGCCATCGGCCGTCCTGAGGCGGAGGTGAAAGCCGAGGCGATCGACGGCGGTCATGCTGGCCTCGATCGCTTCGAGCTGCGAGTGGGTACGTGCGAGAAGGATCATGGCGTCGGTATGGTCGGCATTCATGTGGGCGAGGATGCCGCCGGACTCCGCGCTGAGCGGATCGGGTGCGGCGCGGGTGTAATCGTCCGCGGTAACCCAGCCCATGACGCCGAAGCCGCCGACGTAGTAGAGGTCGAGGACGTCCATGCGGAAGAAGGAGAAGTCGGCGAAGTCGACCCAGTAGCGGGAGTTCTCGTGGCGCGCGAGGTAGAGTTCGCGGACGGCGAGCCTGTCTTCTTCGGGCACCTGCAGGATGTTGCCGATGAGCGTGGCGCGCGCGGCGCCGAGGGGGTCGCCGTCGGCTGCGGGCTGGGTGACGAAGAGGCTGGCTCGCGGGTCGGCTTTGATGTTCTGCGTATGCATTGCCATGTTGCTGATGAGGAATAGCGGCCGGCCGGTGGGATCGAACGCGTAAGGCATGAGTGAGCCGAAAGGGAAGCCGGGCTGCTTGCGCGAGAGCGTGGAGAGCGTCGCGAGGGAGTTGAGATGGAGGAGGGTGCGGGTGCGCTCGGCGTGCGTGGGCTCGGGGATGATAGGAAGGGCGGGGCCGGTATAGGCGTGTTGCGGACGTGAGGACATGGGCTCCGATCCTGTTGCGAAGTTTGAGCGTCGTACTGAAATTTCGGACTCTGTATTTAGAGTATCGCTTGTTGTAAGGCGCTATGTTTTGCGGATGGTCTGCCGCTTACGCCGGGCAAAGCGAACTGCGCTTTCGATGAGGATGAGAGCGAGTCCAGCGAAGAGCATGATCGCTGATGTTGCCGGGGAGAGCGGGAGATGTGAGGCCGTCCAGCGCATGAAGCTCAGCCAGATGAGGATGGCGAGGGCGAAGGTGCCGTCGTCGACGAAGAGGCCGTAGATTTCGCGGAGGATGGTTTTGATCCAGTTCATGATTGCCTCTCGCTGAATGCAGGGGCCTGCGATTGGCCGCGGCAGATTGGCACCATGACCAGAGCGATGGCCAGGTAGGCGGCGATGAGGATGAGGATCGACCAGTCGCCTGCGGGCCATGCGAGGTGCATGCCTTCGCCGACCCAGAAGGTTCCGAAGGCCGAGAGAAGAACGCCGACCGTGAACTTGAGCGTATTTTCAGGGACACGCGCGAGTGGGCGGTGCAGGATGAGGCCGAGGGCGATGACAACAAGCAGCGCGGCTACGGCTCCCAGGCTTGCCGGGAGCAGCATTCCGGTGCCACCTGCTCCGATGGCAATGACGATGAAGACCACCTCGGTGCCTTCGAGCATGGTGATGTTGAAGGCGGCGGCGAAGGCGACCTTGTCCCATGCAGTGTGGCCGGTGCCGAGGTTGCGCATGGTCTCTGTGTTCTTTGCAAACGCAGCCTGCTCGTCGTGAAGAGCGATGAGTCCGGCGGAGCGAAGGACAGCCTTACGCAGCCAGCGGAGGCCGAAGAGAAGCAGGAGCGTGCCGACAACAAGTTGGATGATGGGCAGCGGGATGCGAGTGAGCGCGGCTCCGAGTGCGGCGATGATAATGAGAAGCACCGCGATGGCTGTGGCAGCGCCGATCAATGCGGAGCGCCAGCCGCGGACGCTGCCGACGGCGAGGATGACCGTCAGTGCTTCGACGCACTCGACCAGCGAGGCGAGGAAGGACGCGACGACCGACGTTCCCATGTGTGCCCAGCCGATGCCCATATATCTCCTAAACTCAATGCTATTCGATGCGTTAGTGGACAGTCTTCATGCGGCGGGACATGAAGTCCATGAGGAGATAGTTGCCGAGATTTTCGGGGCTGGTGAAGTAGGCTTTGCCACGACACATGGCCGATACTTTTTGAACGAACTGGACGAGGGCAAAGTCGCTGGCCAGCATGAAGGTGTTGATCATGATGTTGCTGCGCTTGCAGCGGCTAACCTCTTGCAGTGTCTCTTCGATGACCAGAGGATCGAGGCCGAAGGCATTTTTGTAGATGCGGCCGTCGGCAAGAGTAAGCGCGCTGGGCTTGCCGTCGGTGATCATGACGATCTGCTTCATGTCCTTGGTTTGACGGGCGAGGATGCGCTGGGCGAGGCGCAGGCCCTCGCGGGTGTTGGTGTAGTGCGGGCCGACCTTGACGCGGGAGAGCTGCGAGATGGGAATCTCTTCGGCGCTGTCGTGAAAGAGGACAATGTTGAGCGTGTCGCCGGGGAACTGGGTACGGATGAGATGAGCGAGCGCCATGGCGACGCGTTTGGCTGGCGTGAAGCGATCTTCGCCGTAGAGGATCATCGAGTGCGAACAGTCGAGCAGAACGACGGTGGCGCAGCTTGAGGTGTAGTCGGCCTGCTGCACGTGGAGGTCGCTGTACTCGATGTTGAGGGGCGTGTTCTCTTCGCCTTCGACGGCGGTGCGAATGCCTTCGCGGGCGAAGACGCTCGAGAGTGTTGCAGTGAGATCGAGGTTGAGCGTGTCGCCGAACTCGTAGAGCTTGCTGCTGCCGTTGGTCTCGACGCCTGCGGCCTCGTGGCGAGTGTCGTGGCGGCCGAGATTGGATTTGCCGAGCGGACCGAGGAGTTCACGAAGAGCTTTGTAGCCGAGGAAGTCCATCGACTTGTCGGTGACCTCGAAGCGTGCCTGGGAGTTACCTTCGCCTTGTTCGCCCTGTCCCTGTTCGGGCATCTCAGCGTTGATGAAGTTCTGCTCCTGCATCTTCTGGATGATCTGATCGACTAACTCCTCGACCTGATCGGCATTGAGCTGGTCGAATTTCTCCTGTGCCTCTTCGTCGAAGAGCTCGCCGGATTCGAGCGCCTGCTTGATGGCGTCGCGCAGATTGTCGAGGGTCTGGTCGTTGAACTCCTGAAACTGCGAGTAGGGATCGTTGAATCCCGAATCGAGCAGGAAGTCGGAGAGGGCCTGCATCAGATCTTCCAGCCCGAAGCTGGAGGAGAGGTCGCCGGTGAACTTGGTATAGCGGATGCGCTTCATAGGGCTGTCTACCAGTTTAGACGCGCTGGGGTGGTCCGCAGTCGCTCAATTCGCCGCACAGCCCACAGTTACTATGCGCGCGTGCCTGCCATGACGGCGAAACGGTTGTCCTTGAACCAGCAATCGGCATCGGCGAAGCCTGCTTCGCGGAGCCAGAGAAGCTGATCGGCGACGGTGGCGCAACGGTCTTCCTGCTGACGGAAGAGAGATGCGGTGATCTGCGGCTCGGTGGCTCCTAAGGCGCGGACCTGCAGAAGCCAGAGGGCTTTGTAGCGTTCATCGAGCGCGGGGGTGGGGCCAGCTACCTGTTCGGCGTTGATGAAGACGCCCTTAGGGAGCAGAGAGGCGAAGACCTTTTTGAAGAGGCCACGTTTGTCGGCGTTGTCGAGGTGGTGGATGGAGAGCGAAGAGACAACGGCGCAGAGCTTCTCCGGCAACGGCTCAGTGACATAGTTGGCGTGCTGATAGGTGATGTTGCGGTCGTTGCCGAGGCGATCGCCCGCGAGTGAGAGCATGGGTGTGGAGAAGTCGATGAGGTGAATGCGCGCATTGGGAAAGCGGTTGCGGATGAGGATCGTGAGCAGACCGGAGCCCGCACCGAGGTCGAGGATGTTCTTTGCGCCCGCAGGAATGAGATCGATCGCCCAGCGGTAGAAGTTATCGCAGCCGGGAATGAGACGGGAGCGGTCGGCGTCGTAGGTGGAGGCAGTGGCGTCGAAGACGGCTTTGGTGCGGTTAATCATCTCTTGCTCCTTGTAGAGAAGCATAAGATAGGCGAATGATGTTTTCTATTTATATAAAAATTATGAATACTTGTATTTGTGCTTCAAGGCAGGGAACGGACTTCATGCACGGAGCATGCGCGCGTAGGTAATTAGCGTACGAGGCCAGCGAGGACAGTGGTGCTGCCGCCGATGCGTGTGGCAAAGGTGGGCTGTTCGAGGCCTTTCTGGATGGGAGCCGGCATGCGTGCGGAATCGGTGTCGTGCGAGTAGAACTCCGCAAAGGCAAAGAAGTCCGGGCCATCATCCAGCAGTTGTGTCTCAGGAGTGTAGGACTTGATAATCGCCGGGTCTGCCAAAGCGCTGCCGAGGAAGTTGACGGCGTCGTGGATGGTGCGGCCGCTGGGTGAGCGGTATTCGTAGAGGGGAACGTGCTGGCGCTCGGCGAAGGACGCCAGCGGAGTAAGCGGCTGCAATGCGAAGGATTGATAGTGAATCGCGCGCTCGTGACGGGCCATCTCCTGTGGGAAGGCGCCCCGTTGGTCGAGTTCGTTGATGGCTTGTTTGTAGACGCCGACGCCCCAGTCGAAGAGGCTGTCGTCGGAGGAGATGACGCCGGTCGAAACCGCCGCAAGACCGCGCCAGTAGTGGTGATTGTTTGTCTGTTTGCCGGCCTTATCAAATTCGACAGTTTGGTGCGCGACCTTGTTCATCCACTGGATATCACGCTTCACGACTGCCTGATCGAGCGATGGCTCGTTGACGAGAACAGACTCGCTGGTGGCGATGGCGCTTAGCGTCCACTCCACCTGATACCACGCCTGCGAGCTCTTCTTCGGCGTGTAGTCGAGCAATGCGCCAGCCTGTGCCCATGCGTCGATCTGCTGTTGTGCACACTGCGCCTCCTGCTTGTTGGAGGTGACCAGCCACTGATTCATGCCAGCGGTGACGCGTGTCTCGAAGTGGCCATAGACGCGGGTCACCGGGGCCTCTGCAGGGTTGATCGGCCCATGCCCTCCGCCGAGATAGTGCGGCGGGATAATCATGCGGCCTGTGGGAGCAGGTACCTCAGGCAGTTTGGTGCAGAAGCTGAGAGAGGCGATGGCCTTTGCGATGCGCGGATCGGTATTGTGTGCCAACTGCGCGTGGCGCTGCTGCACGTCGATATAAGATGCCTTGGGATTGGTGACGTGTTCGGCGGCGAACGCGGCTGTGCATGCGAACGCAAGGGCAATGACTGCGCACTTCTCTACAAATCTGGTAGACATACTGATCCCATCTTTATTGCAGGTGCGATGAGCGATTGATTCAAAGGTTAGTTGAAGCCGCGACGGGTGCGGTTTTTGGCGGCGAAGTCCACTTCCTGTTCGCGTTCGCGCATCTTCTCGGCGTAGTTGGCGGCCTGATCGTTGCGTGACTTCTTTTCGGCGGCGCTAAAGACGCGTTCTTCTGCGCGGCTGATGCGCTTGTGAGCGTACATGCCTTCGAGCAGGAATTCGGCGGCGCTTACCGCTACTTCGGGCTTGGATTTTCCATTGATCTGCAATGGCGAAAGCTTTTCGAAGAGCCCCTGAATCTGCTGGAGCTCGCCGAGCGATCCGGAGGCAGGCTGGGCGTCGTTGAGCTGAACGGTGCCGCCAAGGTTGAACCATTGCTCGATCTGCTGGGTGTTGGTTGCGGCGAAGTACTGATCGAAGACGCTGGCTACACTGGCCCGGATGATCTCGCGAATGACGGCATCGGCTCCGCGCATCTCGCCTTCGTACTCAAGCTCAACCTTGCCGGTGATGCCGGGGAGTGCAGCATAGATATCGCCGACGCGAGGAACGGCAAGCTTTTCGTCGTGGAGCAGAGCGCGGCGCTCGGCATTGGAGATGACGAGTTCCATGGTGCTGATGGGCAGGCGCTGCGAGACGCCGCTGCGCTTGTCCACCTTTTTGTCTTCGCGGGCGGAGAAGGCGATCTGCTCGACAATCTGGCGGATGTAGTGGGGAACTTCGATGTTGCTGGCGGGACGCCTGGACCAGGCTTCCTGCGTGGTGATGGTGATGGCTTCGTCGATGGACTCGGGATAGTGCGTGCGAATCTCGCTGCCGATGCGGTCTTTGAGCGGCGTGACGATCTTGCCGCGAGCGGTGTAGTCCTCGGGATTGGCACTGAAGACGATAGCTACGTCGAGCGGCAGGCGGACGGGGTAGCCCTTAATCTGCACGTCGCCTTCCTGCATGATGTTGAAGAGTGCGACCTGAATCTTTCCGGCGAGGTCGGGGACTTCGTTGATGGCGAAGATGCCGCGATTGGCGCGGGGCAGCAGACCGTAGTGCATGGTCAGCTCGCTGCCGAGGTCCTGGTTGCTGCGAGCGGCTTTAATCGGGTCGATGTCGCCGACGAGATCGGCCACGGTGACGTCGGGGGTAGCTAGCTTTTCGACGAAGCGGTCGCTGGGGCTAAGCCATGCGATGGGAGTCTCATCGCCGAGTCTGGCGATAAGGTCGCGAGCAAACTTCGAGATGGGAGCGTAGGGATTGTCGCGGGTCTCGGCTCCGGCGACATGGGGGCAGGCGGGATCGAGGAGGGTGGTAAGCGAGCGCAGGATGCGGGACTTGGCCTGTCCGCGGAGGCCGAGGAGGATGAAGTTGTGCTTGCTGAGGACCGCGTTGACGATCTGCGGGACCACGGTGTCTTCGTAGCCGACGATGCCCGGGAAGAGCCGCTCCTTCGCGCGGAGCTTGGCGATGAGGTTTTCGCGGAGCTCGTCCTTGACGCTGCGGGCGAGGCGTTCGGGGGTGAATTCTGATTTGCGGAGTTGGCCGAGGGTGGTGGGGAGTGCGGTCGCCATGTCTAAGTATAGATGTTTGGCGGGAGCAGAGGGTTCGGGGCACCCGTCTGCCGCAGCCGCTTCAGATTTGTGGCTTAGGTAATCTCGTCGCGCAAGGCTTCCATCTCGGCGAGAGCGTGCTGGTTGCCTGTGCGGTTGGCGGCGGCGATTCCTTCGTGGAGACGCGTGGCGGCCTCTTCGGTGCGGCCCAGTTTGACGAGGGTTTGAGCGGACATCTGGTAGGCGGGAACGTAGTCGGGGTTGTGCCCGAGGAGGGTGTTGAACTCGGCGAGGGCCGCGTCGGTGTTGCCTTCGGTAGCATAGGCCATAGCTAGGCCGTAGCGGGTGAAGGCGTCGGTGGGGTTCTGCTCGAGGATCTGGGTGAAGAGGGCGATCTTGTCCATAGCTGTATGGTGCGGTGTCTGGACTGGGCTTGGCAAATGGACGCCGGCTCAAATTAAGGCAACACCGACTGAAGTCAGAGCAGCGCGAGGCTGAGACATTTAGACTTATAGGTAATGAGCGATACGGTTTTAGAGCGAACGGTGGAAGAGTCGCAGTCGGAGCGGAGCGAGATTATCTTTCCGGGCGATGCGAATGCGCTGGGCAACCTGTTTGGCGGACGGCTGATGCAATATATCGACTTGGTGGGAGCGATGGCGGCGAGCCGTCATGCAAGGGCGATTACGGTGACGGCCTCGATGGACCATCTCGATTTTGTGGCTCCGGTGCGGGTAGGCGATCTTCTGATTCTGAAGGCGAGCGTGAACCGCGCCTTCAAGACCAGCATGGAGGTTGGGGTGCGTGCCATGGTGGAAGACGTTCGCGCGCAGCGGCTCCGGCATGTCTCTTCGGCCTACCTTACCTATGTGGCGGTGGACATGGATGGCAAGGGAATTCTGGTTCCAAAGCTGGTGCCGGAGACAGAGCACCAGAAACGTCGGTATGAAGACGCAGGACGGCGGCGCGAGATGCGTGCAGGAGAGACGATGCGCAAGAAAGAGATGCGTATGTCGCTGGGCGAGGGCTGGCATTGTTGATGGATGTTTGAGCTCTCCACGATTTAGCTGCGTCAGCGCGATTAAAGATTGAACGATTCGGGAAGAGGAGATCGAAATGGGACACATGGGAGCAGGAGCACCGCAGGGGCCACAGCCTTTGCCGGGAGTGGAGTATGTCGTCGCCGTCGGCAGCGGCAAGGGTGGAGTCGGCAAGACGACGGTGGCGGTGAACCTCGCGGTTGCGCTGGGCAAGCTGGGGTATAAGGTTGGTCTGATCGACGCCGATATCTATGGGCCGAATGTGCCGATGATGCTGGGCGTAACGCGGCAACCGAACATCGTTGGCGAGAACCGGATCGAGCCGATTGTGTCGCACGGGGTGAAGTTTATTTCGGTTGGGCTGATCTCGCCGGGAGATAAGCCGATGGTGATGCGCGGGCCGATGCTGCACCAGATCATCCGCCAGTTTTTGCAGCAGGTGGAGTGGGGCGAGCTGGATTTTCTAATCGTCGACCTGCCTCCGGGGACGGGCGATGTGGTGATCTCGCTGGTGCAGACGGTGCCGCTGACCGGCGCTGTGGTGGTTTCGACGGGCTCGGGCGTAGCGTTGCAGGACGCACGCAAGGCGCTGGAAATGTTCCACCAGGTGAAGGTCGAAGTGATTGGCATGGTCGAGAATATGTCACAGATGACGCTGCCGAGCGGCGAGGTCATCGATGTCTTTGGCGCAGGCGGGACAGAGCGCACGGCGGCGCAGTTTGGGCTGAATTTTCTGGGCGGAGTGGAGCTTGATCCTTCGATCCGCGAGGGCGGCGACAAGGGTCTGCCCATCACTCTGGCTGGGCCGGATTCGGCGAAGGCGAAGGCGTTTTATGAGATAGCGGAGAAGGTCGCGGCCAAGGCCCGGGAGATCGCCGACAACAGCGAGGATGTGCTCGAAATCAGCTAAAAATAATGGAAAATTGGCTGAAATAGTCGCATAGATGTTGGGCAGTTGACGGCCAGCGTAGAGTTAAAGGTACCGGGAGGTAGCTGGAATGGCGGATGCGGAGCGGGTTACGGCGCGGCAGCGAGCCATTCTGACGGCTGTTGTCGAAAGCTACATCGAGACCGGCGAACCGGTGGGCTCCGGGACGATCGCACGGTTGCAGATGAGCGATGTCGCTGGCATGAGCTCGGCTACGATCCGCAATGAGATGGCGGAACTGGCCGATGCGGGGTTGCTGGAGCAGCCGCATACCTCGGCGGGTCGGGTGCCGACGGCGCGGGCATTCCGCATGTATGTGGAGCAGTTGAGCGGCGGCGCGAATCCCAGAGTGAATCCCAGGATTGATGCGACGCGGCTTCCGGCACGGTCGCGACGGCAGATCGATTCGAGTTTTGTGGGGTTGGCTGGAGTGCAGGCAGTGTTGGAGCGCACCTCGCACGTTCTGGCTACGCTTTCGAGCGGCGTTGGCGTAGCCATCGCCGCAGCAGCAGATGGCGACATGCTGGAGCATGTACATTTTTCGCGGTTGGCTCCGGCGCGGGTGCTGGCCGTTGTTGTGACTCGGAGCGGGATGGTGCGTGATCGCGTGCTGGCTTTGGACCGGGACCTGACGCTGCGCGAGTTGGAGACGGCGGCGAATTTTCTGAATGAGAACTTTCGCGGATGGAGCGTGGAACGGGTTCGCTCGGAGATCGCCCGGATGCTGGAGCGGGAGCGGAACGAATACCAGCTCCTGCTGAATTCTGTGCAGCAGCTTTGGGTGAAGGCGGTTCCAGAGAGCGATGTTCCGGTCCAGACGGTCTACGTAGAGGGTGTGGCCAATCTGCTGGGCAGCCAGGGAATGGGCAGTTATGAGGACCGTGAGCGCTTGCGCGACGTGCTGGCCGCGCTGGAGGCGAAGCAGCGGCTGGTTGAGCTATTGAACGCCTATATTGACGCCCGACAGGAGAGTGTCCGCGTGGTCTTTGACCTGGAAGAGCAGGCTCCCGAGATGGCCGGGCTGGTGCTTATCGCGGCCCCGGCGCGGATGGGCGGCGAGAGCCGGGGAACGGTGGGCGTGATCGGCCCGAAGCGCATGCACTACGAGAACACGATGAATGCGGTGGGCTATATTGCGCAGGTGTTTGACCGGATGCTGCATCCAATTGAGTGATGGCATTCTACTGGTGGGGTAGACGATGACAGTGGAGCGGCAGTGGGATCGACTCGCGCGATGGGCGGGAATGGGCAACAATAGAAGAGGGAACGATATGAGGAGACACGATCACATGCAGGACGAGATGACGGTGGACGCGGTGCAGGAAGGCGATGTTGCGTCTGGCGCGGCGACTGAACCGATAAGTGAGACGAGTGCTGCCCACGCCGAGTTGGAGCAGGTGAAGGGCGAACGCGATCAATTGATCGACCGGCTGGCGCGGTTGCAGGCCGAGTTTGAGAATGCCCGCAAGCGCGAGGCGAAAGAGCGCGCCGATGCGCGGGATTATGTGGTATCGAATACGGTTGAGCCGTTTCTGGGCGTGATGGATAACTTCCAGCTCGCGCTGAAAGCCAATGGCACGGTGGAACAGCTTCGCGCCGGTGTGGAGCTGATTCTGAAGCAGATGGAGGACGCTCTGCGGGGGCTGAATGTGGTTTCGGTGGAGACGGTAGGGACGCAGTTCGACCCTCGATTCCACGAAGCTTTGGGCAGCATTGAAACCAAAGAGTTTCCCGATCATCAGGTATTAGAGGAGATTCGGCGGGGCTACAAGATCCGCGAGAAGCTCTTGCGACCGGCTCTCGTGAGAATCGCCGCAAATGCAGACCAGGTTGCCGATTAAGCGCGTAGATGAAAGGCGCACCTGCAAAGTTATAGAAGAGAGACTGTGGAATGAGTGCGACGGCAAACGTGACAAAAGTTGATTTTTACGAAGTATTAAGCGTTTCTCGGGACGCGAACGATCAGGAACTGAAGACGTCCTATCGCAAGTTGGCGATGCAGTATCATCCCGACCGGAACCCGGACGATCCCACGGCGGAAGAGAAGTTCAAGGAGTGCAGCGAGGCTTACCAGGTCCTGAGCGACCCGGAGAAGCGCGCGGCCTACGACCGTTATGGCCATGCGGCGTTCAGTGGCGGTGCTCCGGGTGCGGGTGGAAATCCGTTTACCGGTGGCGCGCAGGACCTTGGCGACATCTTCGGCGACATCTTCGGCGAGATGTTCAATATGGGTGGCGGTGGCGGGCGCAAGGCTTCGCGGGTGCAGCGCGGGCGCGACCTGCGCTATGACCTGACGCTGGAGTTCGAGGAGGCGGTCTTCGGCAAGGAGAAGGAGATCACCATCCGGCGGATGGAGACCTGCGTGGACTGCAAGGGTTCAGGCGCGGCCAGGGGCAAGGCTCCCGTGACCTGTACGCAATGCGGCGGACGCGGCCAGCAGCGGTTTCAGCAGGGATTCTTCTCGGTCGCGCGAACCTGCTCGGTCTGCGGCGGCACAGGCACGCTGATCGTCGATCCATGCCAGACCTGCCGGGGCGAGACACGGGTGCAGACGGAGCACAGCATTCTGGTCAAGGTTCCGGCGGGCGTTGAGCAGGATACGCGGATTCGCTACCAGGGCGAGGGCGAGGCCGGGAAGTTTGCCGGGCCTGCGGGCGATCTTTACGTCGTCCTGAATGTGAAGGCGCACAAGTTCTTCGAGCGCGATGGAGACGATCTGCACTGCGTGATGCCGATCTCGTTTCCACAGGCGGCTCTGGGGACGGAGTTGGAGATTCAGACGCTTGAAGGCCCAGCTACGATCAAGGTGCCCGAGGGGACGCAGAGCGGTAAGGAGTTCAAGCTGCGCGGCAAGGGCGTGCCTCACCTGAACTCGCACGGCAAGGGCGATCTGGTCGTCGAGATTCGCGTGCAGACGCCGGGCAAGCTCAACAAGCAGCAGAAGGAGTTACTGCGGCAGTTGAGCGAGACGATGATCGTCGAGAACACGCCTACATCGCGCGGTCTGTTCGACAAAGTAAAGGAAATGTTCAGCTAAACAGGCCTATCGACCGCGGATTACGCGGATGAACACGGATTTGGAGTATTGTCCGTTTTTATCCGTGTAATCCGCGGTCGATTTGTTTTTGTGGGTCAGGCCAGGCAGGACGAGGCGATTGCAATGGCGGCGATGGCGGCGGTTTCGGCGCGGAGGATGCGCGGGCCGAGCGTGACGGGAGTCCAGGCGTTCGCGGTAAAGATCGCCATCTCTTCGGGGGTCCAGCCGCCCTCCGGGCCTATCGCTAGAGCGACGGACTCATAACCCGTAGGTCGCGCGGAAGCGGCAAGCGCTGCGGACAAGGGAGTGGCTTGTTCGGTCTCGCTGAGCAGGATGCGCGTGGGGCTTTGCTCTTGTTCGAGGGCAGCTTTCAGCGTGGCGGGATCGGCGATCTCGGGGATGTCGGTGCGGCGAGACTGCTTGGAGGCCTCCAGCGCGATGCGCCGCCAGCGCTCGGCTCGCTTTGGAGCGGCGAGAGCGAGATGCTTCTCGGTGCGTCTGGCGAGGATCGGGGTGATGCGTGAGACGCCCAGTTCGGTCGCCTTTTCGATGGCCCATTCCATGTGATCGAATTTGAAGATTGCAAGCAGCAGGTGGAGCGGGAGCGCGGCGTCGGCTTCGAGCTCTTCGTGGAGCGTAAAGAGCACGTCCTTGTCGGAGACGCTGGTGACTTCGGCGCGATGAAGGAAGCCTCCGGCGACTACGTCGAAGATCTGGCCGGGCTCGGCGCGGAGAACACGGGCAAGGTGGGCGGCTTGATCGCCGGTGAGCGAGGCGGTGGTTGCGGTCCAGGTGTCGGCGATCCAGCGGCGGCGGGTCATGCCTGATTATTACTGATCGAAGTTGGTAGAGACAGTCTTGTTGTTGAACGGGATGGCGATAGGGAAGGCTCCGCCGTGGTAAAGGTCCACGTCAAGGATGGCGGATTTGCGGTGGTTCCAGGTCTCCAGGGTGATCGGGAACTGGAGCAGAACCATACCTTCGACCGATGTACCGGGCGCGATCAGGGTTTCTCGCCGGAGCGGAGCCGAAGCGAGGGGTTTCAGGCCGGGGAAGGAGGTGTAGATATTGGGCAGGTCCTTCGCTTCAGCGGCGCTGGTGGTGATCTTCTGGTCGTCGGAAGTGGTGACGGTGGCAGTGAAGTCCTTGAGGAAGAGAGGAAGGTGCAGAGGGTCGTCGACGCGCAGGTTGGCGAGGACGTAGAGGTTGTCCTCTGCTTTGTCGCTGCCGACGACGATGGAGTCCGACTTATAGACCGTGTGCGTCGGGTAGATGGCGGTGTGCGTGATGGTCAGATCGACTGCTTGGGTCGGGGTGTGGCGAATGACAAGTGCGATTACAACGCCGAGCAGAAGAAATGCAATGAGCACAGGCGCAATCAGGTTACGGTGTGCGTGCTGTTCAAATTTTAAGTCGTTCACTGGATTGAGCATAGCAAGGGAAATTGGAGATCCGATAGATTTTTTGACCGGCTGACTACACCAAAGTATGCATACCTCGGAGCCGTGCCGGAATTGTTTTACTGGACGGCGTATTCGTCGAGCAGAACGCTGATGAGGGCTGCGGTCGGAACGGCGACGAGAGCACCGACGACACCGGCCAAAGCGGTTCCGCAGAGCAGGGCGATGAGGATGGTGAGTCCCATCAGGTTGACGCTGGAGCGCATGATGCGTGGGGTGAGATAGGCGTTTTCGATATTGATATAGATGGCATAGAAGATGAGAACTCCAGCCATCTTGCTCCACGAATCCAGAGCGGCGACACCGGCGGCCAAGATGATGGTGACGACTCCGCCGGCGATGGGGATGATGTTGAACAGTCCCATCAGGACACCGAGCAGAAGGAAATAACGGACGTGGAGGATGCCGAAGACGATGGTGCTGGAGATGCCAAGGATGAGCATGAGCAATCCCTGGCCGAAGAGCCATTTGCTGATCTTGAGCTCTGCCTTTTGGAACGTGTTGTCGAGGCGCGCGCGCTGCTGGTAGGGGAACAGCGAGAGGAAGAAACGGTAGGCGTATTCGCCTTCGAGCATGAAATAGATGCAGAGGAAGGCGGCGGTGAGGATATCGAAGAGGTGCGAGAGCCAGGCGGGCAGCGAGGTGAAGATGAAGCTGGCGGTCTCTGTGAGAGTACCTTCCGCTTTCTGGATCATGGAATCGACGTTGAATTTGGCGGCGAAGGGAAGCCTGTTGATGCGGTCGATGGTTGCGGGGATGCGCTGGGGAAGCTCGGTTGAAAACTCCCGGAGGTCCCTCAGGACAGGAGGGAGGCCGAAGGTAAGGAAGATGGTGAGCGCGAGCGCGGCGCCGACGATCAGGATGATGATGGCAACTCCGCGCGAGGGACGGTAGCCGCGAATGCTGTATCTGGTGATGCGGGTGACGACCGGGGTCAGTACGACGGCGAAGAGGGCGCTGACGTAGATGATCTCCAGCTCTTTGAGCAGGTGCCATGCGAGATAGAGGGCAAGCAGGATGCCGATGCAAAAAAGGATGTGGCCGCGTACTGCTTTGCGGGATTCTTTATCGCCGGGGTTAAGATCGGGCGTCGAGGTGGCCAGCGTGATTCTCCTGTAGGTTGCTGACAGAGTTGGATGCAGATCGTGCGCGCGCAGCGGCTCAGAGGCGGGAGTGCGGAGCTTTATTCAGCGCAGTAATAAGGAAATCAACGGTCTCGTCCTGGGTGAGGGCTGAGGTATCGACGGTGAGGTGGGCGAGGCGGAGATAGAGCGGGTGGCGAGTGGCGAAGCGGAGTTGTGCCGCATCCGGATCGGCCAGGACGGGCCGGGCGAGGCCCTGCATCATGCAGCGGTCAAACAGGACGGGGAAGGGAGCGTCGAGGAAGATGGTGAAGGTCGCGGGGGTCTGCTCCAGCAGCAGGCGGTTGGTGAGGCCTTCGGGGGTTCCGCCGCCGAGGGCGAGGACGGTGTTGGAGCGACCGAGCGCGGAGGCCAGCGCGGTCGATTCGAGCCGGCGGAAGTGCGCCTCGCCGTGGCGCTCGAAGAGCTGGGGAATGGTGGCGCCGGTGCGGTGCTCCAGATGAGTGTCGAGATCGAGGAAGGTCCAGCCGAGGCGCGAGGCGAGGGTGCGGCCGATGGTCGACTTGCCCGCTCCCATGAATCCGGTGAGGACAAGGCGTCGAAGGTGCGGCGGTATCGCTGGAGTGATGGCTGGCTTCGCTCCGGCCTCGGTCAGCGCGTCTGGTTGGTTGCTGGTCATGGCGTCTCCTTTAGTTTAGTTCGCAGTGGATGGGTGGCTGACATGCAAAAGCCGCGATCTTTTGGGGATCGCGGCTCGGGAAGATCGAAGACTCTGAAGGGTGTCTGTGGGTCAGAGAGTCATGCGAGGGTTCCGCCGGGCCGCAATTGCGGGCCAGAAGCGGAAGCTAAAAAATACGGGCTGTAAGCCGCTCGACATGATCAGTTCACGATACACGGACGATGGGATGGTTGCAAGAACCAGATATGGCCCTGGGTGAAGTACCCCCCTCCCCCCTACCTGTTTGCTAAAGTCTTGCATTTAGGGGACTTATTTCCAAAGTCTTGATTGCAAAAGGTTTAGGTTCAGCACTTAGACTGGGCCTGCGCAAGCGGTTTCGAGTGGGTTGTAGAGGATCAAAAACAGGCAACAGCAAAAGCAAAGACGAAATGCGGGGGTTCTTCGCTGCGCTCAGAATGACGACGATTTTTGATGGCTCCACGGCATCTACAAAACGGGTCCAGAGAGGTTCTCGCCCTCATATAGTTTTGGCGGTTCGAGCAAAACGCAGATTCCCTTCGGGAATGACAAACAAAAGGGAAGCAATAAAGGGAAGCGATATTTGAGAGGGAATAGCTATAGAGAGGTACTCTGCTTTTTAGTTTAACAAATGGCGCGAAACTAAAAAGCAGATTGGATGGTTTTCTTTTTGAGATGACAAGTAATTTATTTTCAGTATCTTACGGGGAATAATGAAGTTCCACGTGAGCCTCGGGGGCTTGACAACAAAATGAACGAGGCCGACATGGAGCAACAGGGGAATGGCTATTTAGGACGGGTAGCGTCGGCGTGGATGCGGTCGGAATCCATGCCTTCCTGAATCCTCTTCCAGACGTTGTCACTTGGTTCAAGGGTGGGTTGGAGCAGGAGGCTGGCCTGATCGGCGATGTACTGAAGATCCCGGACGAGGGCCGAACAGTTTTCGCAGGTCTTCAGGTGTTCGACGAGATCGGGATCTTCGGGAACGCCGTTGCTTCCGGAGGCAAAGAGGTCGGGAAGCTGTTCCTGAAAGTCGGCACAGGAGATGTCGTGGGATTTTGAGTTGGAATTCTGCGAAGTCATTGAGCGGCCTCCTTGAGGCCCGCTTGCTGGATAGACTGTTCGGGTTGACGAAGCAGTTCGCGTAGCTTGAGTCGTGCCTTGTGTAGCTGGGATTTGCTGTTTCCGGTGGAGCATTCGAGCATGGTGGCAATCTCATTATGCTCGAAGCCTTCGACGTCGTGGAGAATGAATACCATGCGGTAGCCGGGGGGTAACGAGGCGACGGCACGCTCGAGCGCGACACGGTCGACCGATCCGGCGAGCTGGGGGTCTCGGCTGCCGAAGTCGCGCTTGGGCGCGTCGTCTTCCGAGGGGTTGATCGTCTCTTCGAGGGAGACGAGGTTCAAGCCTTTTTTGCGAAGATGCATCAGGACGAGGTTGACGGTGAGGCGATGCAGCCAGGTGGAGAAGGCCGACTCGCCGCGAAAGCTGCCGATCTTGCGGAAGAGATGGAGGAACGCCTCCTGGGTCATGTCTTCTGCTTCGGAGACGTTGCCGAGCATACGCAGGCAGAGGGTATAGACGCGGCGCTTGTGCAGCGCGTAGAGCTTGGAGAACGCCTCGGCGTCTCCTGCCTTTGCGCTCTCGATCGCCTCGGCTTCTCCGGCGATCGGCGGATTTCGTTTGAACAGGCTGGGCCCGGGCTTGGTTTCAGTCATTCTTAGGCCTTGTTGCTCCATGAGGGTTGAACTCCATGTCTGTGCATCGCTTCGTTTTCGCCTGCCTGAAGCTTATCGCAAACGTAGGGATTTTCGAGGTTCTATGGTTTGAGGGGAAATACGGGGGAAAGGTTGTGTGGTGGGTGGGTGATTCTGGGGTCGAGCTTGTGGATCATGAAGCAAAAGCAGATCCTCCGCCTGCGGCGAAGAATGACAAGTTTGGGGTGGTGTTGGGGGGAGCTCACGAGCCGATGAAGCGGGCGTAGAGCGAGCGGGCCAGCGTTACGTCGGTTGTGCCCTGGATGATGGCGCGGCCGTCGGCGAAGAGGGTAAGGGTGTGGGGGGCGCGTTCGAAGCGGAGCAGCAATTCGTTGAAGCGGACTTGTCCGTGAGGTGCGAGGCGATCGCGCATGGCGGCGAAGTCGACGGGGCGATGATGCTCGTGGATCTGGACGGAGTTTCGTCCGCAGAGCGTGATGTGAGGGCGGCCTTCGCCGGCGAGATGGCTGAAGAGGCGCTGACCGCAGACGGCGCAGTCGGGATTGGGGCGATTGGTCGAGATCTCCGAGCGCTCGCTCGTCCACAGGTCGAAGGACAATAACGACCGGCGCATGAGGTTGGGCTGGCCCGTGAGGAATTTGAGGGCTTCGGTGACTTGAATGGAGGCTGCAAAATTGACGGCGGTGGCGAGGATGCCGGAGGTGTCGCAGGTTTCGACCGGGCCGGTGGGAGGCTTGGGAAAGATGCAGGCGAGGCAGGCAGTGGGATCGGGCGACGCGCTGCCGGGCAGGATGTTCATGGTCGCGGCGTAGGCGCCGATGGCGGCGGCGTAGATCCAGGGCTTCGATTGCTGAACCGCATAGTCGTTGAGGAGGTAGCGCGTCTCGAAGTTGTCGGTGGCATCGAGGATGAGGTCGGCCGGGCCAAGGAGCTCGTCGATATTGGCGGGCACGAGGTCGGCGATGTGGGCATGGACGACGACGCCGGAGTTGAAGAGTGCGATCTTGCGGCGGGCGGCCTCGGCCTTGGGCAGGGATTCGAGCGCGTCGGCTTCGTCGAAGAGGACCTGGCGCTGCAGGTTCGATGGCTCGACGAAATCGCGGTCGATGAGGGTGAGCGAGCCTACTCCGGCGCGAGCGAGCAGCGATGCGGCGGCGGCTCCGGTGGCTCCGACGCCTACGACGGCGACATGGGCTGAGGCGAGCTTTTGCTGCCCCGCGGCTCCAATGCCGGGGAAGAGGATCTGGCGCGAGTAGCGGTCTTCGTTGGAGATGGCCGTGGGCGGTGCGACGGGCTGAACGGGGGATTGGGGCATGATCGAAGCTGCTACGCGCTAAAAGGACGCGCTCTTTCGTAGTATAGGGAATGCGTGGCTGGTTGCGTGGTGTCAGCCGACATTGCCGCGGTTTTTGGCATCCAACCCGGTTCAGGAGCAAGTCTTTGTGTTGCCGCAATTAGGTGTTCGGTATTGTTCTGGTTGAGACAAAAACAGGAAATGGTGGGATCTGCTTGCCGGATTGGCTTAAGAGAGGACGTGGGGTGTTGATTCGACGGAGAGGAGGTGCAGGTTGCGCTGCCGCGGCTCGGTGGGTCGGAGCGACGGTGCTGCTGTGCGGGCTGGCTTTCGCGCAGGATGTGCCTGTGCCTGCATCGACTCCTTCGACTACGGGCGGGATGCAGGAGCCTTCGGCGGCGACGAGCCCCCTGGCTGTGCCACAGGCTTCTATGTCGGAGACGCCGGAGCAGGCGCAGCAGCGCATCAACTCTTCGCTGGCCGATATCGGCCCGGGACTTTCGACGACGGTGTGGCAATGGAAGGGGCTCACCGTCAGCAAGATCGAATTTGAAGGCGTGACCTTCGACGCGACTGACAAGCTGCCCGACCAGCTTGCTCAGAAGGTGGGTGAGCCGTTCGATCCGCAGAAGGTGCGCCAGAGTACACGCAGACTGTTTGCCAGCGGACGCTACCGCGATGTGGAAGTGCGAGGCGTTCGAAACGGCAATGAAGTCACACTGATCTTTGCCGGGTCGCCACGATACTACGTTGGGCGGGTGACGATCGCGGGGGTCAAGAACGAACGGCTTACTTCCTTGCTGGAGTATGCGACCAAGCTCAATCCGGGGACCGCGCTTACCCGGTCGGCAGTGCAGGATGGAACCGACAGCATCAACGAGACGCTGGAGCAGCAGGGCTTTTACCAGCCAAAGGTCTCTGCGAAGACCGAGACCGATCAAGCCGGAGACCAGGTAAACGTGACCTACACGGTGGACGTTGGCCCGCAGGCGAGGATCGGGCAGGTGCAGTTGGAGGGGACGGATCCTGGGCTCACGCTGCAGCAGTTCAAGAAGACAGGAAAGTTGAAGACCGGGAAAAAGGTCTCTCGCGATACGACCAGCAATGCGCTGACGCGGCTGCGGTCTCGCTATCAGAAGAAAGACCATCTGGAAGCGGTTGTGACGCTGCAGAAACAGACTTACGTTCCGGTGCGCAAGCAGCTCGACTATAACTTCCATGCGAACCAGGGACCGGTGGTGAAGGTAGAAGTCGAAGGGGTAAAGCTCACGAAGAGCCGTCTTCATCTGCTGGTTCCGATCTATGAAGAAGGGACCATCGATAACGACCTTTTGAACGAGGGTGTCTATAACATTCGCGACTATCTGCAGCAACGCGGATACTTCGACGCGACGGTAAAGGTCCGCGTGGTGGGGGAGGATACGCCCTCCGAGCGGGTCGTCTTCGCGGTTGATCGCGGGGTGAAACATAAGGTCATGGCGGTGAACATCAAGGGCAACAAATATTTTTCGACTGATCTGCTGCGGGAGAGGATGCAGGTGCAGAAGTCCAACGCCTATCAGCGTAGCGGCAGGTATAGCCCTTCGCTGGTGACGGGGGACGTCAACTCGATTGAAGCTCTGTATCGCGCCAACGGATTTGACCAGGCGAAGGTCACGACGGACGTGAAAGATATTGATGACGCGGCGAGCGGCAAACCATTGAAGGCCGCTCAGATTCGTGTGACCTACGTGGTTGCCGAGGGGCCGCAGCAGAAGTTTGGCACCATCGATCTGGCCGGCGTCGATCCGAGCCGGACCAAAGAGTTGAAAGGGCTGATGAATTCGCAGCAGGGTCAGCCCTTTTCGCTGGTCACCCTGTCGGGCGACCGCGATGCGGTACTGGGGTACTACCTGAGCCATGGCTTCGACCAGGCGAGGGTTGAGGTCAAGCAGGATAATAAAGCCGATGCCAACAAAGTAAATGTGACGCTGAACGTGACCGAGGGGCCACAGGTTTTTATCAACCATGTGCTGTTGTCGGGAATTGAGCATACGAAGCCGAAGGTAGTGGAGAAGAGCATCCTGGTTCATCCGGGCGATCCTCTCGACCAGAGCGCGCTGCTGCAGACGCAGAGAAATCTATACAACATGGCGTTGTTCAACGAGGTGGCGACGGCGGTGCAGAATCCGTCCGGAGATGCGCCGACAAAGAATGTGCTGGTGCAGTTGACCGAGGCGAAGCGGTGGAACGTGACCTATGGTGCTGGTCTGGAGGCGCAGACGGGGACGCCCAGCCGCGGCGCGGTCTCTGATGCTTCGTGCATACAACTGGGGAAAAAGCCTGGCTGTAACAGCGACTTTTCGCAGAACGGAAAAACCGGCGTAAGTCCGCGCGTTTCGATCGACGTGTCCAGGATTAACCTTCGAGGGACGGAGAATTCGTTGACGCTGCATGGGTCGTACGGCCTGCTGGAGGAGATCGGAACTCTGACGTTTCAGAACCCGCATCTACTGGGTGCGAGGAACATATCTGCCGCAGTGACCGGCGGATATTCGAATGTGCAGGACATCACGACGTTTGCGTCCTCGACGTTGCAGGGCGATTTTCGTGTGACTCAGAAGGTGAAGAAGGCGGACACCTTCATTTATGACTTTGAATATCGCCGGGTAAAGGTCGAGAGTCTGCAGGTTTCAGCAGCCCTGATTCCTCTGCTCTCGCAGCCGGTACGTGTAGGCGGTCCGGGGATTACGTGGTTCCACGATACGCGGTCGCCTAGTCCTCTTGATGCGGCGAAGGGATCGTATACGACGATTCAGGCGTTTCTCGCATCGTCGAAGTTTGGCTCTCAGACAGACTTTTACAAGCTGGATGGAACGAACTCGAGCTACTACCAGTTTGGCAAACAGAAATATGTGCTGGCGAGGAGCACGCGCATCGGATATGAACGCTCTTCAGGCGAGAACCCGAACGCGACGACCGATGTTTGCCAAGGGGTTCTTCTGACGACGAATCCAAGTTGCGATGCGATTCCGTTGCCGGAACGGCTCTATGCCGGTGGTGCGAACTCCCATCGAGGTTTTGGAATCAATCAGGCTGGCCCGAGGGACCTGCAGACAGGCTATCCCGTGGGCGGCAAGGCCGTGTTCGTAAATTCGGTGGAACTGCGCTTGCCGCCTCCGACACTGCCGTATGTGGGCACCAGCGTCAGCTTTGTCCTGTTTCACGATATGGGAAACGTGTTTCAGAATGCGGAAGATATGTTTCCCAGCTTCCTTCACTTTCATCAACCGGATAACAAGACCTGCTCCGAGGTGTCGGGCAAGGTCGGGGAGTGTAACTTCAACTATTTTTCTCATGCCGTCGGCCTCGGAGCGCGTTATAAGACGCCGGTCGGTCCGATCCGGGTCGACTTCAGCTACAACCTGAATCCGACGGTGTACCCGGTGATCTATGACTTCAATAACAACCCTCCGCACGTAGGTCATTCTGGTCATTTCAACTTCTTCTTCAGCATTGGACAGAGCTTCTAAATGGATTCGATCAGCGACAAAGCGAGGATGTGGCGGCAGGCTGGAGCGACGGTGCTGATTGCGATGACCGTGCTGATGGGTGGGCAGTTGCTTTGTGCTCAGAAGCCTGCGGTGCTGCCTGGGCAGCCGTCGACGCTTCCTGGCACAGGACAGGGAACGGTGCTGGACCGCGTGGTCGCGGTGGTCAACGGGGATCTCATTCTCGAGAGCGATGTGGATGAGGAGATGCGGTTCGAAGAGATTCAGCCTTATCGGACTACCGATGAGAATCACTCGCGTGAGCTTACGGTGCGGCGGCTGATCGATCGATTGCTGATTCTGCAACAGGCGGATCTGGAGCCCGAGACCGCTGTCTCGGACAAGGAACTTGATGGTCAGCTGATGACCCTGCGCAAGGATATTCCAGAGTGCAAGCAGTATCACTGCGAGACGGACGCGGGCTGGGAAAAATATATCAATGCCCATGGCTTTACGCTCCAAGAGTTTAATCAGCGGTGGCGTGAGCGCATGGAACTGCTGCGATTTATCGAGGTGCGGTTTCGCAACGGCATTCGGATCTCGGACGATGACATCAAGAACTACTACGAGAAGACGATGCTGCCTGAGTATGCGGAGCGGCACGTAGCGCCGCCGAAGCTGGGGACGATCTCTCCGCGCATTGAAGAAGTATTGCTGCAGCAGCGGGTCGGCAACCTCTTGCGAGACTGGCTGACGTCGCTGCGGGCGCAGGGACGAGTGCGCATCATGAGGCCGGGTGAGGTGGCGCCGTGAGCGATGCTGAGAAGAGACCGCTGCCGGACAGGATCGAGCAAAAGCTCGAGCAGAAGCTTGCCAGCGTGAAGCGCTCGCTTGGCGGGAGGGTCGCGCACGTGATTGCGTGGATCTTCGCTGGCTTCAGCGTCCTGTTGCTAGTGCTGGTTGCGGCGTTCTCGTGGTATTCGACTACGGCGAACTTCAATCAACGGGTGAACAAGGTGGTTGTGAATGTGCTCGAGAACGCAACCGGCGGCCGGGTGGAGTTGAAGGGCATCCACTTCACGCTATGGCACCTGGCGATCGAAGCCGATGGGCTTGTCATTCATGGTCTCGAAGGACCGGGAGAAGCGCCTTATCTGTCGGCGGACAAGATCCAGGTACGGGTCACGATCTCCAATTTCTTTTCTCATGTGGCCGGAACGGGGATTGCATCACACATCAGCCTGAGCTTACTGCGCGTCGACCATCCGCAGATCCATCTCATGATCGACAAGAACGGGAAGACCAATCAACCTGTGCCGAAACATCCAAGCACAAGCAACGAGCCGGTCATCGATACCCTTCTCGACTTGAAGGCGAAGCAGGTGGAATTGGCGAGCGGCGTGTTTCTGCTGAATGACCGCGCGGTTCCATTTGATCTAGCGGCTCGCGATGTCGATGCAGAGGTTTACTATCTTGCTTCGAGAGACCACTATGGCGCGACGGTGGATCTCAAGGACCTTCGGACGAAGCTGGGCAAAGAGCCAGCGGCTGACTCCACGCTTCACGTTGAAGCCGAGGTGGGCCGCAATATGGCGGAGTTGAAGAATCTTGTTCTGCATACGGGAAAGGCCTCGAATATTAAAGCCAGCGCGAGCCTTCACAACTTTGCGCATCCCGATTGGCAGGCCAGCGTGGAAGGCACGTTGGAGCTTAGCCAAATTGCGGTGTTAAGCGGTGTGGATGGGTTGAAGGCCGGCACGGTGGACCTCGCCCTGAAAGGCCACAGTTGTGATGTATCGCCTGTGGTCGCTCAGAAGCATCCCAGGTTCTGGCAGCGGCTTCATCCTCGATCGAATGCGAAGCCGAGCACTAAAGTTTTGCCGCCCGATCCCGATTGCATTGCGGGATATTTGCTGGTGGGGTCGGCGAAGATTCACAAGGCGGCTTATCGCGATGAATACGTTCGCCTGCATGATATTGATGGCAGCTCGCAGTTGCACATCACGCCAACGGAGTTATTGCTGACCGCATTGACGGGATATCTGCCGGGCGGCGGGAGCGCGGCGGGAGAGTTGCGCATCTCCAACTGGCTGGGTGAGGTTCCCGCGGATGCGCCTGCGACCTCGCCGACGACCAAGGCCGTGGTCACGACAACGAATACGACGGCGAAGGCGATTGGCGCGAAGGCTCCAATTACAGGCAAGACGACGTTGCCTCCGGTGGTCAGCGCGCATGCCTATCTCTCCGCGACGATTAATAAAATTCCGCTGCGCACGATCATGGACATCACAGCGCCGGAGAACTACGGCGATCTGGGCTTCGACACTGCGGTCAGCGGTCCTGTAAAGATGGAATGGGGCGGTCCGGCTAAGGACATCGCCGACACGGTGGTTGCCGATGGCACTTTGAAGTTTGCGCCGACCGGCGTTCATCGCAGAGGAGCGCTCTCCGATATTCCAGTGACGGGGCAGGCAAAGGCGCACTACTCAGGAAGCAGCGAGACGGTTGAGATTCAGAGTGTGACCATGCAGACGCCGCAATCGAATATCGACGCGAGCGGCGTGCTTGGAGTCAACCTGGGCGATGCTTTGACGGCGTTGCGCGTCGATATGACTGTGCGCGATATCGGCGAATTCAACCAACTTTTGCTGACGCTGGGGCTGGAAGGCAATGGGAAGAAGGGTGCGGCCGCTATTCCGGTGGTTCTGCATGGCGCGCTTCAGTTCAATGGAACGGCGCGGGGTGCGATTCGCGACCTCGAGGTGAAAGGCCACCTTGAGGCACAGAACATGGAAGCGAAGATCGGCACTGCCGACGCTCTGATCGATTCACTGGTAGCTGACGCTGAGTACTCGCCCAACTCCGGGCTTCTGGTGGCGACCTCCACCATCAAGCGCGGGACCGCGGTGTTGAATGTGACTGGCGATCTGGAGCCGAGGAAGGCAGTGTCACATCGCGGCGTTACTACCTACGAGTGGGACGAGGGCATGTCGATCAATGCGAAGATGCAGTTGGCTGACGCGCAGATGGCCGACCTGGTTCAGATTACGGGGCAGCAGCAGAAGGTTCCGGTAACGGGAACCGTTGCGGCAGAGGCGCATGTTCTGGGGACATTGAGGGACCTGAATGGAAGCGGGCATCTCTCGCTGCTCAAGGGTGTCGCGTATGGTGAGCCTTACGATTCGGCTGTCGCCGATCTGACAGTGCACGGGCAGGATGTCGAGGTGACGGATCTTCTGCTGAAGCTTCACGGCATGCAGATTGCCGGTGATGGCGGCTACGACATGGGCACGGAGCATCTGCATGGCCACATTGACGGTCAGAATCTGCTGCTGTCGAAGTTCGATACGCTGCGGAAGACGACCTCGAATCTTGACGGGACGCTGAGTGTCGTTGCGGATGCGAATGGGACTCTAAAAGAGCCAGGGCTGAAGGCCAACGCGAAGCTTACCGGGATCACCGTCATGGGGCAGCCGGTGGGCGATGCCGTGGCGGATATTCATACGCAGGGACAGAGGATGTACGTCACAGCCAGCTCGACGGTGACAGGCGCGAAGCTGGATGCGACAGGACAGGTGCAGTTGACGGGTGACTATGAAACCGAGGCGAAGTTGACGCTTACGGGACTCGACATCGGCAAGCCACTGGCGATGTTTGGCTCCAGTGCGTTGAAGGCGCAGTCGGCCATCAACGGCGTCGTCACGGTGAATGGTCCGCTCAAGACTCCGAAGGCTCTCAGCGGAACGGCTGAGTTCAATCCGGTTGACGTGAAGCTGCAGGGAGTTGAACTCACGGCGGCGGAGCCTTTGAAGGCCAGCCTGCGCGATGGCACGGCCACACTGGAGCAGATCCACATCACCGGGCAGGATACGAATCTTCAGTTCAGCGGAACGGCGCAGCTCTTCGGCTCGACCGATCCCAAGGGTGGCAAGCTGAATGTGAAGGGAAGCGGAAGCGTCAGCATGGCGCTGCTGCACACCTTCCGTCCCGACCTGATCACCAGCGGCAAGGTTGAATTTACGGTTGCGGCGGGCGGACAGGTTAAGAACCCTGCGCTGACTGGCAAGGTGCAGTTCGACGACGTGAACGTCGCCATGGACGGCATTCCGAATGGCCTCAACAAGATGAATGGCACGCTCGTCTTCAACGAAGACCGGTTGCAGGTGCAGAGCCTGACGGCGACCACGGGCGGCGGCCAGTTGAAGATTGGCGGCTACATCCGTTATCGCAACGGCTTGTTTGCCGACCTGACCGCGACCGGCGATGTGGTTCGGGTGCGGCTCTATGGCTTAAGCGCGACGGCCACTACGAAGCTGAGACTGCAAGGTTCTGCGGACAGCGCACAGCTGAGTGGAACGGTGTTGCTTACCCGTTTCGGCATCGGGGCCGATATTGATTTAGCGGCTTTCTCTTCAGCGGGCGGTATCAGCGCGCCTCCCGATCCGAATGCTCTCTCTAACAAGATTCGCCTCGATGTGCGAATCACGAGCTCGCCTCAACTCGATTTTCAAAATTCGTATGCCAAGCTTGCGGGAACGGTAGACCTGACGATTCGCGGAACGGTGGCGACGCCCTCTGTTCTGGGGCGCGTTCAGATTACCGACGGCAGCGCGACCTTTGCCGGTACGAAGTACCAGTTGCAGCGCGGCGATATCTACTTCACCAACCCGGTGCGGATCGACCCGATCATCGACCTCGACGCTACGGCACAGGTGGAGAACTACGACATTACGGTAGGCCTGCACGGAACCATGACCAACCTCAAGCCGACCTACAGGTCAGAGCCTCCGCTGAGCGAAGCCGACGTTTTTGCGCTGCTGGCACTGGGGCGCACACAGGAAGAGGCGCAGATCTATCAGGAGAAGCAGGCGCAGGCGGGGACTGATCCCACAACCAGCGCGCTGCTGGGCGGGGCGCTCAATGCGACGGTAAGTAATCGCGTCGAGAAGCTGTTCGGCGTCGGCAGCGTTAAGATCGATCCTGCGTTTGTGGGGACACTGGGAAACTCGGCGGCGCGCATTACCGTTCAGCAGCAGCTATCGAAGCAGATCACGGCGACCTTTGCCACCAACGTGAACAGTTCGGCACAACAATTGATTCAATTGCAATACGACCTCAATCACAATATGTCCATCGTGGTGACGCGCGATGAGTCGGGTGTCTTCAGTATTGTGTATAAACTGCGGCAAAGATATCGTTAGCTACCGGGCAAAGCCCGGATTGCATCTCATCATGGGAACACCGTGGGCCGCGCCCGGACTATTTGAGGCTGGTTCACCGGAAGGAAAGACGAATGTCGGTATCGAAGAGAATGAAATTTGCAGGACTTCTCGGGTTATCGTGTGTGCTTTTATTCGGACCTGCCGCAAGAGGTATCGCGCAGGCGCCCGCCACTGCCACCGCAGGAGACAACGCAAACGACGCGCAGATTCAGACGAATCTGACGAAGACGTTGAACAACAAGCGGTTCAAAGGTGTAACCGCTTCCGTACAGGACGGCATGGTTACGCTGAAGGGAACGGTCGATGTCTACAGCGATAAGGAAGACGCGGACAAGCGCGCTCACCGTGTTAAAAATGTGAAGGGCGTCCAGAACCTGGTTGAGATCGGCGGTCCGGTCGTCGAGGATGCGACGCTCCGCAACAAGCTGGCGGAGAAGCTAGTCTACGACCGCGTGGGCTACGGAACGACGGCCTTCAATGCGCTTACGATTGCGGTGAAAGATGGTGTGGTGAGCCTTGGCGGCACGGCTTACGGGCCGGTGGACAGGGACTCGGCGGTCAGCCTGGTGTCGAATTATCCCGGCGTAAAGGACGTGGTGGATAACATCAACGTAGCGCCGGTATCTCCGATGGACGACCGTATTCGACTCGCCGAGGCGCGTGCGATCTACGGTGCGCCGCAGTTGAACAAGTATGCGCTCGATCCGGCGAAGCCGATTCGGATTACCGTCGTCAATGGAAATGTGACCTTATCGGGCGTCGTGGATAGCCAGTCGGACAAGGATATTGCCGGTATTCGGGCAAATGGCGTCGGTGGAGTCTTCAAGGTGGTCAACAACCTGCAGGTGGCGGGCGCACCGGCTCAGAATGAAAAATAGTCTTTCCAATTGAACAAGAGGTCACGTTGGCGATGCCGGCGTGGCCTCATCTCTTTTACGATAGAAGCATGGCTTCTTTGTGGAAGAGCACTGCTGTAACGCTTGAGATGATCAAGTGGGAACATTCGATCTTTGCCCTGCCGTTTGCGCT
>NZ_DATKQC010000414.1:0-12823 GCF_035532915.1 Edaphobacter sp. | reverse complement strand
GCTGCCGGTGGAGTACAAGGGCTTCAAGACGCCGGGGGACACGCCCGAGAATACGCAGGCGATGGAGGGGCGCGGGCTGATTGCTACGTTCGACTTTGGCAGGCTGAGCGCGCCGCTGGTGGTGAAGGTGGCGATCTCGCCGGTGAGCGAGGATGGTGCGATTGCGAATCTCGATGCCGAGGTGCCGGGGTTTGATTTCGATGCTGTGCATGTGGCGGCGCGAGCGGCTTGGGAGAGGGCGCTGAGCGCGGTGAGCTTCGAGGCCGAGCCGGCGATGCGGAAGAATCTTTATACGGCGCTTTATCATGCGCTGCTGGCTCCGAGCCTGTCGATGGATGTGGATGGAAGCTATCGCGGGCCGGACAACCAGGTGCACCGGGCGCAGGGATTTCAGTTTGTTTCGAGCCTTTCATTGTGGGACACCTATCGCGCGGAGCAGCCGTTGATGACGCTGATTGAGCCGGAGGCACGCACCAGCGATCTGGTGCGGTCGATGCTGGCCTCGCAGCAGGAGAGCCCGTTTGGGATGCTGCCGGTGTGGCAGTTCCAGGGGATCGAGACGTGGTGCATGATCGGCTACCATGCGGTGCCGGAGATTGCGGATGCGTACATGAAGGGCATCGGCGGCTTTGACGCGAACAAAGCGCTGGATGCGATGGTGGCGACGGCGGACTATGCACCGTATGGGCATCTGGGCGAGTACATAAAGCTGGGCTATGTGCCGGTCGATGGCGGCGCGCCTAACTCGCATGACGAGGCGGTCTCGCAGACGATGGAGTACGCCTTCGACGACTGGACGATTGCGAAGCTGGCGCGCAAGCTGGGCCGCAACGACATCGCCGAGCGGTTCGAGAAGCGTGCAGGCAACTGGAAGAATGTCTTCGATCCGAAGGTGGGGTTTGTACGGCCGCGGCTGGCGGATGGGAGCTGGCGCGAGCCTTTTGATCCGGCGCGTGCAGGCGCGGACAGCGGATTTACCGAGGGCAATGCGTGGCAGTACTCGTGGTATGAGCCGCAGGACGAGGCGGGGATGATCAAGCTGCTGGGCGGCGACCAGAAGCTGGTAGCGAAGCTCGATGCGATGTTCGACGCGAAGGTCGATCCGAAGCAGTATGCGGATGTGGAGGACATGGCGGGGTTGATTGGACAGTATGTGCACGGCAATGAGCCGAGCCATCATCTGGCGTATCTGTACGACTATGCGGGCGAGCCGTGGCGGACGCAGGAACGGCTGGGGCAGATTGTGGAGAGCCAGTACCGGCCTGCTCCCGATGGGCTGGTGGGCAACGACGATCTGGGGCAGATGTCGGCGTGGATGATCTTTACCGGGCTGGGATTTTATCCGGTGGCTCCGGCGTCGAACGAGTATGTGATTGGGAGGCCGTTTGTGGAGCGGGCCACGATGAATCTGCCGAACGGAAAGAAGTTTGTGGTGGTGGCGGAGGGGTTGAGCGCGAGCCATCCCTATGTGGAGAGCGTGAGCTTGAACGGCAAGCCGCTGACGCGGAGCTTTCTGCGGCAGGAGGAGATTGTTGGAGGTGGTGAGCTGCGCTTTGTGATGGGTGATAAGCCGAATAAGACGTGGGCCACGTCGGTGGCGGCGCGGCCATTTTCCATGTCGGAGGCGCATTGATCCGGCAGAGCCATCGGCGTTTCACAGAAGGCATGGCTTCGTTTCAGGACTAATGGAGCGAAATACAGGGGTTTCTCCACTCTGCTGCACCCCTGTCGAGCTGACGTGTGCTTCCTTTGGTCGGGATGGCGCAGTTTGGTGGCGAGCGGCTTGTTGGAAGCCACCTTCTACAATCTTGGGATGGGTCTTGAGTTTCAGGTTGATCGAACGGATGTAGGGGGGGGAAGGCGCGGGCGGCTGGTGCTGCCGCATGGTGTGGTGGAGACCCCAGTGTTCATGCCGGTGGGGACGGCGGCGAGCGTAAAGGCGGTCGAGCAGGGCGTGCTGGAGGAGATCGGCGCGGATGGCGTGGGTGCGCAGATCATTCTGGCGAATACGTATCACCTCTATCTGCGGCCGGGGCATGAGCTGATTGCGCGGATGGGCGGCGTGCACAAGTTCATGAGCTGGGAACGCCCCATGCTGACGGACTCGGGCGGCTTTCAGGTCTTCAGTTTGAGTAGCCTGCGCAAGGTGACGCCGGATGGCGTGGAGTTCCGTTCGCATCTCGATGGGAGCAAGCATTTCTTTTCGCCCGAGCACTCGATGGATGTGCAGATTGCGCTGGGTGCGGACGTGATGATGGTCTTCGACGAGTGCGTCGAGCATCCGGCAACGTATGAGCGCACGCGGGATTCGATGGGGCTGACGCATGCCTGGGCGCAGCGGTCAAAGGATCACTTTGAGGCGAATAAGGAACGCGTGCCGTGGTTTGCGGAGCGCGGCGGCAAGACGCAGAGCCTGTTCGGCATTGTGCAGGGTGGGATGTACGCCGATCTGCGAAAGGAATCAGCCGAGCGGCTGGTGGAGATGGAGCTGCCGGGGTACGCGATTGGCGGGTTGGCCGTCGGCGAGCCGCGCGAGGTGACGCGGGAGATGATTGCGCGCACGCTGGAGTGGCTGCCCAAGGACAAGCCACGCTATGTGATGGGCGTGGGTTATCCCGACGAGATCGAAGAGTATGCGCGGATGGGCGTGGACATGATGGATTGTGTACTGCCGACGCGTGCCGGGCGGCATGGGTTGGTGTTTATGCGCGAGGAGGCGGGTGGGCCGGTGGTGCGGATGAACATCAAGCGCAAGGAGTATGCGGAGGATGCGCGACCGATCGATGAGTCGTGTGGCTGCATGGTTTGCCGAAGGTACTCGCGGGCTTATCTGCGGCATCTGTTTGTGTCGGGCGAGGCGTTGGGGTTGACACTTAATTCGGTACACAACCTGGCTTTTTATCTGGATACCATGGCTCGGGTGCGGGGCGATCTGGCGGAGTAAAGGAGAGAATGCGCTATGCTCGGCTTGATGAGGCGGGCGGCGATTGTCGGAGCGGGACCGAATGGGTTGAGCGCAGCGATTACTCTGGCTCGGGCTGGCGTGGCTACGACTGTCTTTGAGGCTGCGGAGACTGTGGGCGGCGCGGCGCGGACGGCAGAGTTGACGCTGCCAGGGTTTCGGCACGATGTGGGGTCTTCGGTCTATCCGTTCGGTGTGGCTTCACCCTTTTTTCGCGAGCTTCCGCTGGAGCGGTTCGGGCTGCGTTGGATCGAGCCTGGGGCGGCGATGGCGCATCCTTTGGACGATGGCACCGCAGTGATGCTGGAGCACAGCATAGAGGCCACTGCGGCTGGACTTGGTGTGGATGGCGACACTTGGCGACGACTGATAGGCCCGCTGGTCGAAGGCTGGCCGAAGCTGTGCGGCGAGCTTCTTGGGCCTGTGGTGCATGTGCCGCGGCATCCTTTATTGCTGGGACGATTTGGGTTGTTCGCGATGCTGCCTGCGACTGCGCTGGAGAAGATGCTGTTTCGCGGCGAGCGTGCCAGGGCCTTATTTGCGGGATGTGCGGCGCACTCGGTGAGGCCGCTGGAGAGTGTAGCGACCGCGGCGGTGGGGTTAGTCTTCGCTGCGACCGCTCATGCTGTGGGGTGGCCGATCGTCGAAGGTGGAGCGCAGGCGTTGTCGGATGCGCTGGCGAAATATTTTGTGAGCCTGGGCGGAGAGATTCGGACTGGGACTCGGATTGCGGATCTGCGTGAGTTGGGGGATGCGGATGCGATCCTGTGCGATGTTTCGCCGCGGCAGTTGCGACAGATCGCCGGGGAGCGGCTGTCGCTGGAGTATGCGGAGAAGATGGAGCGGTTTGCGTATGGGCCGGGTGTGTTCAAGGTGGATTGGGCGCTGAGCGGGCCGATTCCATGGCGGGCGAAGGAGTGTCTGCGAGCGGCTACGGTGCATGTGGGCGGAACGATGGAGGAGATCGCGGCTGCGGAGAGTGCTCCGTGGGGCGGTGAGGTAGCGGCGCGGCCCTTTGTGCTGGTGACGCAGCCGAGCTTGTTCGATGTGACACGGGCGCCTGCGGGAAAGCATACGGCATGGGCCTATTGCCATGTGCCGAATGGGTGGGAGGGCTCGGCAGTCGAGGCGATTGAGGCGCAGGTGGAGCGGTTTGCGCCGGGGTTTCGTGAGTGCGTGCTGGCGCGGCACACGATGGGGACTCGGGCGCTGGAGCAGTGGGACGCGAACCTTATCGGCGGCGATATCTCAGGCGGTGCGATGACGCTGGGGCAGATGGTGGCCCGGCCAGCGATGTCGCTGTATCGGACGGGAACGAAGGGGCTGTATCTGTGCTCGGCCTCGACGCCGCCGGGGGGCGGCGTGCATGGAATGTGCGGGCATCTGGCGGCGCTGCGGGCGCTGGAGGATCTGGGGTAGCGGTGCTGAACTTTGGCGTCTCGAAGGCACAGAGGAGCGCATACCCCAGGGCTAAAGCCCTTTGTGGCTGCACAAGAGAGACCCAAGGCTGAATCCTTGGGGTACCTGGAGGCGAGAGTGATTTCCCTATTTATTTCTGGCGCAGTAGCGCGGAGTTTCTAATCGGGCAGGCGCAGGGCGGCGTGGTCTCGCTGGAGTTCGTGGCAGAGGGCTTCGACGACGAGGTTGTGGTCTTCGCGTTGCGGCAGGCCGGAGACGGTAACAGAGCCGATGATGCCTGCTCCAGCGACGTGGATGGGAAAGCTGCCGCCGTGGGTGGCATAGTCGGTGTCGGGCAGTGAGTATTTTTCGGCGAGCGTGGTGTTATTGTGCCTGAGGTAGAGGCCGAGTTGGTAGGAGCTGCGGTGGAAGCGGGCGACGACGTTCGACTTGCGCTGGACCCAGCGGGCGTTGTCGGGTGTGGTGCCGGTGAGTGCGGTGTAGAAGAGCGGATGGTACGGCTGGCCGAAGCGGCGGACGTCGATGACGATAGAGTGGCCGCGAGTGACGGCGAGCTCGCGCAGGGAGAGGCCCAGCCGCCATGCGGTCTCTGCGTCGAAGGCGGCGAAGACGAGTTCGGCTTCCTGGCGGGCGATGAGGGCGAGGTCTTCAGAGAGGGCCATGGGCAAATTCCTTTTGGCTGCATCTTTCTTTCGTTGGCTTCGCGCTTTTCGGCGGCTTCGCGGCGATATACTCGCGGAACGAAAGTGTTTGCAGCTTCAACCTTTTTACACGAGGAGGCTTATGTGGCCATTGAATTCCTGTCGAGGGCTGGTCAAGTTGTGCGTAGTGGTATGTGGATCGTTGGAGCGGGGTCGCTGATCGTGGCTATTTCGATTGCAGCGCCGGTACAGGCGAAGGCACAGGGCGGTGATCCTCTTCATGCGTGGAATGCGGGTACCGATCCGGCGTCGCTCGAGGCGTGGGTGCATCAGCGGCTGGCGGCGGCGCAGGCCGATATCGATAAGGTGATCTCGGTCGAGGGCGCGCACACGGTGGAGAATACGCTGCTGCCCTTCGACGAAGCGCAGAATGAGCTGGCGATTGCAGGCAACGAGGCTTACCTGATGTTTGCGGTGGGCGATGCTGCGGATCTGCGCAACAAAGGGCAGGCGATGGTGTCGGCGATCTCGTCGGCGAGCACCGATCTGAGCCTGAACCGGAAGGTCTACGAGGCGTTGGTTGCGGTGCCGCTGCCTGCGAACGATCCGGCGACCAAGCACTATCTGGAGCGGACGCTGCTGGAGTATCGGCTCTCCGGTGTGGACAAGGACGATGCCACGCGAGCGAAGATTCGCCAGTTGCAGGACCGCATTACACAGACGACGCTGGTCTTCGGCAGGAACATCGCCGACGATGTGCGCAAGGTGACGGCGACGAAGGCCCAGCTCGATGGTCTGCCTGCCGACTACATTGCGCGGCACAAGCCTGCCGCCGATGCGACGTATACGCTGACGACGGATTCACCGGACAGCACGCCGGTGATGAGCTTCGCCAAGGATGCCGATCTGCGCAAGCGCATGTTTCTCGCGTATACGGAGCGGGCTTATCCGAAGAACGTATCGGTGCTGAAGGACATTCTGGAGGCGCGGCAGGAGTTGGCGACCACGCTGGGCTATGCCACCTATGCCGACCTGGCGACGGCGGACCAGATGATCGGATCGGCGAGTAATCTGAAGGCGTTTCTGAACCAGGTGAACGATGCTTCGCGGGAGATCGGCAAGCGGGAGTATGCGGAGCTGCTCGAGTTCGCGCAGAAGCAGCAGCCGGGGCTGACCGGCATCTCGGATGCGGATGCGAGCTATTGGTCGGAGCAGTACAGACGCTCGAAGTATGACTTCGACGCGCAGAGCGTGCGGCCTTACTTTGCTTACGACGAGGTGCAGGCGGGGATTTTGAAGACAGCGGCGCGGCTGTTCCATGTGGAGTTCAGGCAGGTGACGGACGCGAAGACGTGGGATGCCTCGGTGGCGGTCTTCGATGTGTTCGATGCCGCGAGCCCGGATAAGGGCAAGAAGCTGGGCAGAATTTATCTTGACATGCACCCGCGCGAGGGCAAGGACAAGTGGTTCTCCAGTGCGCCGCTGGTTCCGGGGATCCGTGGGCGGCAGCTTCCCGAGGGTGCACTGATCTGCAACTTCTCCGGCGGCACGGCGGGCGATCCGGGGCTGATGGAGTACAGCGAGGTGGTGACGTTCTTCCACGAGTTTGGCCACTTGATGCACCACGTGCTTGGAGGGCAGGGGCGCTGGTCGGGGCAGGGCGGCTTCAATGTTGAAGGAGACTTCGTCGAGGCTCCGTCGCAGATGCTGGAGGAGATGTTCCGCGACAAGACCATCATCTCTTCGTTTGCCAAGGACTATAAGACTGGCGCGACGATTCCTGCCGACCTGTTCGAGCGGATGAACGCTGCCGATGCCTATGGGCGCGGACGCTGGGTGCAGCGGCAGTTGCTGTATTCGAACTACGCGCTGCAACTGCACGACCGCCCGCCCGCCGATGTGGACTTCGATGCTCTGCTGCAGGAAGATACGAAGCGGTTTTCGCCGTTCACGTTTGTCGATGGCGACCGCATGTATACCAGCTTTACGCATCTGGCTGGATATGCTTCGAACTACTACACCTATGTGCTCGATAAGGTGATTGCGGTCGACTTCTTCGCCCAGTTCGACAAGGGCAATTTGCTGGATGGGCCTACGGCGATGCGCTATCGCAGGTCGGTGCTGGAGCCGGGCGCCACTAAACCTGCGGCGGTGCTGGTGAAGGACTTTATGGGGCGTCCGCAGAGTATCGACGCGTTGAAGACGTGGATGATGGTGGAGTTTCAAACTCCGCCCAAGGCCAAATGAGGGTAGTGCGCCCTGCGCGGGCGGCACCCACTTCGTGGGGAGTGTACCGGCTTCGCCTTGGGCCTCCCGTTGGTCGGCGGTAGAATCTTTCAGCGACCATCGGGAGCCGCAACCGAAGGGGTATACACGTCACGAAGTGACCGCCCCACGCGCAGTGGGCTTTTGCAGTAGTCACTAGAGTGAGGGAATGATTCGAACGGTTCGAGCGACACAGTACGTTACGGCGCTGCGCGAGGGCGGATCGCTGCCTGCGATTATCGAGGCGGACGATCTGGGTCTGTACGTGTTGAAGTTTCGTGGCGCCGGGCAAGGGCCGCTGGCGCTGGTGGCGGAACTGGTGGCTGGCGAGATTGGTCGCGCGCTGGGGCTGCGCGTTCCTGAGCTGGTGTTGGTAGAAGTCGACGCCGCGCTGGGCCGGAACGAGCCGGACGAGGAGATTCGCGACCTGCTGCGGGCGAGCGTGGGGTTGAACCTGGCGCTGGATTATCTGCCGGGGTCGTCGATGTTCGATCCGGCGGCGGGAGATACAGCCGATGCGCGGACGGCGTCGCTGGCAGTGTGGTTCGACGCGTTTGTGGCCAATGTGGACCGCACACCGCGCAATGCGAATCTTTTGTGCTGGCACCGGGAGCTTTACTTCATCGACCATGGCGCTGCGCTGTACTTTCACCACGACTGGAAGAGCATGGCGGGCAAGGCGGAGAATGCGTTCGCGCAGGTCAAGCAGCATATCCTGCTGCCCTGGGCGAGTGCTCTGAAAGAGTCCGACGCTACGGCGCACAAGCTGTTGAATGCGGAGGTTTTCTGCGCAATTCTAGACGCTGTGCCGGAGGCGTGGCTGCTGCCGGAGGCGAAGGATTTGAGTGCGACGGAGAAGCGAGCGGTCTATCTCGACTTCTTCACGCGGCGGCTGAACGGTTCATCGAAATTTGTTGAGGAGGCGATCCGTGCCCGTGCCCAGCTCGTTTGATTACGCCGTCGTGCGTGTGGTCCCGCGCGTCGAGCGGGGAGAGTTTATCAATGCGGGCGTCATTCTCTTCTGCCTGGAGCACCGCTTTCTCGAGGCGCGGGTGCAGGTGGACGAGGCACGATTGAAGGCGTTGTGGCCGGAGATCGATATCGAGTTGGTGCGAAAGCACTTGGAGGCGATCCCAAAGATCTGCGCGGGTGATCCCTCAGCCGGGCCGATTGCACAGTTGAGCCAGCGCGAGCGGTTTCACTGGCTGGTCTCGCCGCGGAGCACGATCATCCAGGTCTCGCCGGTGCATACCGGACTGTGCGAGACGCCAAAGCTGACGATGGGGCAGACGATCGAGCAGCTTTCGCGGCGTCTGCTGGCGGGGTGAGCCCGATTTGGCGCGGCTTGATGCATGTTCGCGCCGTCGCCGCCTTGACAGAGGCGAACGGTTACGCGATGCTTAGGGGCTAGGCACCCTTTTATGGCCTGTTAGCGAAGCCGCGTCGGTTCGAGCGCTTCGGTTGCGCACGTTTCTAAACAGCGCAGGCTGCAATTTTTAAGCGGTGGAACGGAGTTTTATTGATGCTGGCAATTTGGTTGCAGAGTGCGGCAGGCGGATTCGGGTTGGGCAATTTAGGCGGGTTGGCGTTGCCGATCCTGTTCTTTGTCGCGCTTTACTTTTTGATGATTGTGCCCAACCAGAGGAAGCAGAAAAAGTGGCAGAACATGTTGTCGGAGTTGAAGGCCGGCGACCGTGTCACCACCAATGGCGGCATCAAGGGAACGATTATCACGGTGAAGGATGATGGCCTCATCCTGCGCGTGCAGCCGGACGGAGTGAAGCTGGAGTTCGCCAAGCAGGCGGTCGCCGCCGTGACGACAGATACCCCGGCAGCATAGAATTTGCAGGGCATTCGATAAGGCTCGTTTGAGCAGATTGATTTAGCAAAGTTACGCAGGCAGAGATTCAACCGTTAATTTACGGACGAGGAAGAAGTAAGGATGACGATGGCGGAGTAGCAGCACGGCTCTGCCAGCCGCACCTTCAATAAAGATCATGAGCAAGAATCTGACCGCTAAAGCGGCATTCATCGTAGGGATATTGTTGGTCTTCGTCTTTGGCTTCCTTGGCATACCTCATGGTGGCCTGAAGCAGTCGATTCTGAGGCATATCAATCTGGGGCTCGACCTCAAGGGCGGCGTTCACCTTGTGTTGCAGGTACACGTTGCGGAGGCGCTGACCTCGACGACCGACCATGACGTCGCCCGGCTCGAAGCCGACCTGCAGAAGGCCGGCATTACCGGGGCGACGGTGGGCAAGACCGATCCTCAGAACCCCGAGACCATCGTCATCAGCGGAGTTCCGTCGACCAAGCTGGCGGACGCTCGCGGCGTGATTCAGGGCAACGACTACGCCAACTACGATGTGGCCAGCAACTCGGCGGGCAACTCGACGCTGACCATGAAGCAGTCGGCGATCTCTGACCTGTACACGCGGACGCTCAATACGTCGATCGACACCATTCGGGCGCGCATCGACAAGCTGGGCGTGACCGAGCCGCAGATTCAGAAGTACGGCCTTGGCGAGAACGAGATCCTCGTCGAGCTGCCCGGCGTGAAGGACCCTGCCGAGGTGGAAGACGTCATTCAATCGACGGCCAAGCTGTCGATCCATGCGGTTGCGGGCGGCCCCTACGGCACCGATGCCGATGCGCTGCAGGCCAATAACGGCGCCATCCCGCCGGATTCCATGTTGGTGAGCGGATCGGGCTCTGCCGGAATGCCTGACCAGGTCTGGCTGCTGAAGCGCACCAGCGAGGTCGAGGGTACGGACTTCCGCGACGCGCAGCCTTCCACCGACCAGAACGGCCGTCCGAACATCCACTTCACGCTGACGACCGAGGCTGGCGACCGCTTCTACAAGTACACCTCGACCCACAGCAAGAGCAGCGCAACGCCGGGCTCGATGGCCATCCTGCTGGATAACAAGGTGAAGGAAGTTGCCGGGATCGACGGCGCCATTCGCGATAGCGGCGAGATTACAGGTGGCTTCACCAAGCAGCAGGCGGCGGACCTCTCGCTGATGCTGCGCACGGGCGCGCTGCCTGCCTCGATCTCTTATCTTGAGACGCGCGTGGTCGGCCCGAGCCTTGGTGCAGCCTCCATTCGTCAGGGCGTCATTGCCGCTGTTGCCGGCATGTTGGCGGTCATGATCTTCATGCTGATCTACTACAAGGGCGCCGGGATCAATGCCGACCTTGCGTTGATCCTCAACCTGGTCATCCTGCTGGGCTTCATGGGATTCGCGGGGGCTACGCTCACGCTGCCGGGCATCGCGGGCGTCATCCTGACCATTGGTATGGGCGTCGACTCGAACGTGCTGATCTTCGAGCGCATTCGTGAAGAGATGCGCAACGGCAAGAGCACGCCGGTCGCCGTGCAGCAGGGTTTTGCTCACGCATGGACCACAATTTTTGATACCCACGTTACGACCATCGTGTCGGCGGCGATCCTGTTCCTGTTTGGATCGGGGCCGGTGCAGGGTTTTGCCGTAACGCTGGTCTTCGGTCTTCTGGCCAACCTGTTTACCGCGGTCTATGTGTCGAGGATGATCTTCGATGCGATTTTGGAGAAAAAAGAACGCGGCGCGACGTTGTCGATTTAGTTCGCCGCTGTCGGTTTAGATTTTGTTGTGAGAGATTGCGGGGCCCGATGGGCTGCCGCTGAGGGCGTAAGAGCGTGGAACTGTTTCATAATCCGAATATCGACTGGCTCGGGAAGAAGTGGTATTTCCTGGCATTTTCTCTGGTTTTTTCGATCGCCGGCATTCTCAGCATGGCGTTCTGGCACCACATTCCGCTGGGCGTCGACTTCAAGGGCGGGACGCAGATCCGCGTTGACTTCAACCAGTCGCCGAATGAGGACCACATCCGTCATGCGATGGACGTGGCAGGCGTCCGCGATGTCACCATCCAGCGAGTCAGCGATCCCAGCGGCCATGCGGCGAACAAGGTCATCATCTCGCTGCCTGAGTCGACCGCGACCGATACGGCGCACGATGCCGGGCGTGAGGCCGTCGAAAATGCGCTTTCGGCGAATTATCATGACTCCGGCTTTACCATCGAACAGGTGCAGATCGTAGGCCCCACGGCGGGCAAGCAACTGCAGGAACAAGCCATCCAGGCGACCCTCTACTCACTGCTGGGCATGTTGATTTATCTATGGTTCCGCTTCGAGCTGATCTATGGCGTGGCGGCGGTCGCGGCGGTGTTCCACGATACGTTGATCACCATCGGCGCCTTCAGTTTGACGAACAAGGAAATTACGCTTACCGTTATCGCTGCAATCCTCACCCTGATCGGTTACTCGATGAACGACACGATCGTCGTCTTCGACCGCATTCGCGAGAACCTCGCGCTTTCGCGGAGGGAGCCTCTGGCCGATTTGGTGAACCGGAGCATCAATCAGACCCTGAGCAGGACCGTCATCTCGTCGGGCCTGACCTTTCTGACCGTGCTCTGTTTGTATCTGTTTGGCGGCGAGGTGTTGAATGGATTCTCCTTCGCACTCGTCATCGGTATTTTGATTGGCACGTACTCCTCCATTGCCGTGGCGGCACCGATGCTGGTGGCGTACCAGGAGTGGCGGTCCAAGCGGGGCAAGACGGCCGTTCTTCCAGCGGCAAAGAGGGTCAGAACGTAGGGCGTTTGGGTGGATCTCCGGGGCGTGAACTCTTCCGGGAACAAATCCTGACGGGGCGGTGTCTAAAGAAAATAGCTCTTCTTCACAGTAAAGAGGCTGCATATTATGTTTGAAGATTCAATGATCGAGTCCAGCGGGAAGATCAAGACCAAGTCCAAATACTGGATGATTGGGACGCTGATTTTCAACGCTTTGATCGTGGCAACCATGATCCTGGTCCCGCTGCTGTATCCTGACGCGCTGCCGCACACCGCGTTGACGGCGATGTTGACGGCTCCGCCGCCGCCACCGCCGCCGCCACCGCCGCCACCGCCGCAGCAGATCGTCAAGCCGATCAAGATGGTATCGGAGATCGACCAGGGCCTTCATGCGCCGACCAAGATCCCCAAGGACATCAAGATGGTGAAGGAGGAAGCCGCTCCACAGGTCGCCGGTGTTGCCGGTATGAGCGGCATGGGTAGTGGCAGCGGTGTCCCCGGAGGCGTTATGGGCGGCATCGGCACGGCGCCGACCCCGGTGGTCCACGTCGAGAAGCCTAAGGGTCCGGTTCGCGTTTCGAGCGGCGTGGTCGCCGGTTCGAAGATCGGCGGAGTCAACCCGTCCTATCCCCCGATCGCTCGCGCGGCGCACGTCTCCGGCACGGTGGTTCTGCATGCCATTATTTCCAAGACTGGAACGATCACGAATCTGCAGGTGGTCAGTGGACCGGAGATGTTGCGGGCCAGTGCGGTCGACGCCGTTCGTACATGGCGTTATAAGCCCTATATTCTGAACGGCGAACCCACGGAAGTAGATACGACCGTGTCGGTCAACTTCAATATGGGCGGCTAGAACAACCTTTGCAGGCTCTGCACCGTCTATCCGTGAGCCTCCCTGAAGCTTCATCGCACGTTC
>NZ_DATKQC010000413.1:0-4824 GCF_035532915.1 Edaphobacter sp. | reverse complement strand
CGGATTATGGAAGAGTTGCCCGTGATCCGCCCGGAATCGGCTGAAAGCGACATGTGAGCAACTTCCCAGAACGGGACTTCTTGACCGCGTCGGTCCACTTCAGTGGTTTGCGCGTTATTCAGCCAAGTGGCAAGAAGCGCCGTTTCAAAAAGGGTAAGTTTTGAACAGGGACAGCTACTCCTGCGACGGGATGTGACAGAGCAGGACGCCGAACAGGGCGAGCACCGAGTTGCGGAAGGCGGGCTCGTTGCCGTTCCATGCGACCGATCGCCACATCTCGAACCACTCGCCGCCGACGGTCAGGAAGCCGCCCATGAACAGGATGATGATCATCAGCAGGCCGATGGTGGACATTCGCCTGGCATGGTCGAACGTACGTGTCCTTCGCGCCGCCAGCCACAGATAAACCGCCCAGAGCAGGATGATCGAGGCGAGGGACTCCCAGAAGATCACGCCAATGTAGGCGATGTTTTGAATGGCCGGATTGGTGATCGCCCGCCACAAGACATTTTTGTCGAGGCCAACACCAGGTTGACCGCCAAAGTTCGTGGTGTCCATCGACAGCACGTGCTCGACGAAGTTGAAATTCGTTGGGTAGTCGGTGATGTTGCCGATCGCGACCAGCAGGATGTAGAGTGCGTTGATCGCAACGACGACTGTGCACGCCATGGGCAGGGTGCCCAATACCCAGATGCCGCCACGCTGCCGTGCCGGGGATGTGTCAAGGTTGGCCATAAGTAGGTATCATATAACCGAAACGAAATGAGTCGGGGATTGAATGGGAGTCCCTAGCCTACTTCCTGCCGGTCATCGAAGAACTGAAACTCCAACCCCTCCCCGACGGCTACCTCGACTACCTTAGGCTGAAGCTTCGCAGTCTGTCGGCCTGATGCTCAGAAAAATACGTTTTCTGATGACCGCTAACACCTGCGGCACCAAGGATAGCTGGCGAGAACAGCCCATCGCACCAGCAATTTGATGCGGTCCAGATACGGGGTTGTGGGAAGCGAGAGGCGGAATCCTGAGCGGATTGTCGGCAAACAAGAAGTAATTCGGTTCCTTCCGGTTTCCCCGTCAGGCAAGTCGCGCCAGCCTGAAGGGCGAGTGATGGGCAACTCTTCCGTAATCGCATAAGGGTAAGGGTTGCCCGTCAGGAATGTTCACAGCTCAGACTTGCGGAATATTGTCTATTCTCGTGCCCACGAAGCTTCGCAAGCCCTACGCGCTTGCGACGGGTTGCCCTATGGAGGATTGCGGCTCATTTGTGCCAAAGACTATTCGTATCTTAACCGGCCAATTCGTCCTCATTTTAGCTCTGTTTTGAGGGTCTGCAGTTGGGAAAGGACTTTGAGAAGGCGCTTGTCGAGGCGCAGCAATCGGCGGCAGGTTTTCTCATCACCGCGTTGGCGGCGGTACATTTCCAGGAGGTGACGAGTGGCCGCCAGTGCCTGGCAGATGCCGGAGAGGCTGGCGCCCGGCATGTCTTTGGGAAGCGCGAGTGTGGGGACATGATGCAGATGCGGTGCATTCTGACGAGCCTGGTGGAATTCGCGCTGTAAATCCTCCTGCGTGACTTCCGCGTAGCCCAAAGTCATCTGGATGTTCCGATGCCCGAGCAGTTTCATCAGGGCTGGAAGGCTAACGCCGAGCCGCAGCATTTCTGTGGCAAAGCTGTGTCTCAAGCGGTGAGGTACGACATGGCTAACGCAACCGGCGCGCTGGGCAGCCTGGGCCAACACCAATCGGAGAATCCTCAGCATCCCACGGTGCCGAGCATCGTGATGTGGCAGCAGGAAGTCATCTGAGCCTGCGAATTGCGGAGATGAAGTGCGTAGGGTGAGGATCCGCTCCACGATCTTCCGCACCTCGGGATCAACTGGAACCAAGCGTTCCGTGTGCAGTTTGCCGAGGGGGACATGGAGTGCCCACTGTTCACTTCCCACCTGCCGCAGGCAGTCCAGCGGCAGGTGGACGCATTCACCGACGCGCATCCCCGTCGCGCGGATCAGCAAGAGTGCGTTCGCGTAGAGATCATCGATTCGGCGCAGTTCCTGCTGCAAGATTTGATCCTCCTGTGGGGAAAGGGGCCTGGGCAGATAGTGGGGTTTCGGCGGGAAGTCTTCTCCGCGAATGAGGTCGGGCAGGGCCTGGCCGTTGTCGGCGAGGGCGTCGAGTACATGGTGAACGCCAACAAGATAAGTGGTGTGAGTGGAGTTGCTGAGGGGTGGTTGATGTCCCGCGAGCCAACGGAACCAGCCGAGCAGGTGAGGATCCCGGCGCAGTTGCGACGACTGGCGAAGCTGCGGGAAGGCGACGCGGAGATAGGAGAGGAAGGAGCGCGCGCCACATCGATACGTGCGTACCGTGTTGGGCCGAAGGGTGAGAGCGAGCGTGTGGATCTGTGTTTCAAAGATTTCTGCGAGACTGGTTTTACGGCGAGTCATGAGAGGTGCGAAGAGTCCAAGGTCTTCCGTTTCTCGATGGCGCGGGCATATTCGCGCCAGACGTCCTGCGGCGCGAGTTCCACGTACAGCATGGTCGTGGAGATCTGAGAGTGCCCCATCAGGCGTTGTAAGGCGGGCAGGGATATGCCGGCACGCACCATATCGCTCCCGAATGTGTGCCTACAGCGGTGCGGATTGGCGTGAGGAACTTGACTGCGCACTCGATGGTGGCGGAACAGAGAACGCAGCCCCGGCGCAGTCATGGGCTGGCCGCGTCGGCGGCCTTTCAAGCAGACGAACAAAGCGGGCGTGTTGATCAGCGGACGCTCCAGGCGCAGATAGTGTTCGAGGACTTCGAGGATGTCCGGGTGCAGTGGCAGAGAGCGCTCCTTGTTTCCTTTACCGTGGACGCGCATCTGCCCCTCGGCAAGTTGCACGTCTTCGAGTTCCAGGGCCAAGACCTCACAAGAACGCAGGCCGTCGAGGAGCATCAAACCGACCAAGATCAGATCCCGGTAGGTGCGGAAGCTTTGCCAGAATTTGCCAACTTCTTCAGCCGAGAGCGGCACGATGACTCGCCGATCTTGTTTGAGGCGAAGTCTCCGAGAGACGGCGGTGCGGGGGCGGCCGTAGCCCAGTGAGGATTTTCGGGTATAGCGGCGCTGGAAGTGCGTTTGGCCGGCAGGAATTTCTTGTCCGGTATGGAAGCGATAGCAACAGCGCACGGTCCCCAAGCGATGATTCACGGTCCGCGGAGTTGGCTGGGGATCTTGTTCGAGTTGATGACGAACATAGTCGACGAGCGTGGACTCCGTGATTCGGGCGAGCGGCTGATGTCGCGGTGCGAACCAGCGCGCAAAATTAAGCAGGTCGTAGGAGTAAATGCGCAACGAACGGAGAGAAAGTTGGCGGAGGCGCTGACCGTCGAGGAAGGCATTCGCCCACTCGACCTCTCCTCCGTCTTCATTGCATACACGATAGGGAGAGGTGCTGGCGGGCAGGGTGGGCTGATAGATAACAGAGAGTTTCATGCACGCCCCCAGCCGCACTTTTCCAGCAACTGCTTGATACTCTCCAGATCCGCAGCCGCGTTGCGCAGTGCGTTTTTGCGAAGTCGCGGAGGAGAGGCGCTCGAACGCAAAACCTGACCGGGTGGTGGTGGAGAAGATTCACGCGGTTTCCTGGGAGAGCAGGCGGGCAGGTCCAGCACTTGGTAGATACCACGTTCATAGGCGATCAGATCTCTCGCCATCAGCTCCTTGCGGGCACCATCCAGTTCGTGAGGAAAACGAATATCCATCAATTCCGACAGACGGGCGTCAGAGTAGAAGCTCACTCCATCTTGATTCGAGACGGCTACCAGCACGAAGTACAGCAGCTTTTCCAGGCGAGTGAGGCCTTCGTCGAATCCCTCACGCAGGAAGCGATGATCGATCCAGCTGAAGGAACCGCGAATGGAACGTCGGCGATCGGGTCGGGGCGGTTGGGGGCGAGATTTCCGCATTTCAGTTCCTCCCGTTTTCACGCTATGCATCAACGAACTGCCCTCGTCGGCCGCAAACGATGCAGCGAAGCCAACCGGAGAACGATGGCGAAGGACTTTCCAAGCAACTGGGCCAGCGAAAGGCAACCGCCAAGGGCATCCTGTGGCTGGCCGCGGAAGAAAGGGAAGATTGATCCGTCACACTTTTTTGTGTGATCAGGCGGCGCCGGCGAAGGGCCCGCTGACGGTCTCGATGATCGAGTCGTCCTTCGGCACTTTGCTGGTGACGCCGGTTCGCTAGGCGCCGTTTTTGGCGATAGCCCTGATAACGACAGGACGTGCTGCAGTAGCAGTGCCCGCGGTCACAATGACGACAAATCCAGAAGAGGATGCCGCAGGTGCGGCAAATCCGCGGACGTAAAACGACTTCGCAGCTGGTGGCCGTCGCCATCCCGCTTCGCAGGCGAGACTGGACAACGGCAACCGATCATGGCAGGGTGGAACTGGTTAAACTTGGTTCACCCCGATGAGGGTTGACCGTTCCGGACCTCGGTCGTTCTAAGCGAACCGAGGTCCGCACTTCTTCCCACCTGGAGCCGCTACCTTACGCAACTTGTGACGGCGAACGCAGGAGAATCTTGTCTGCAGCAAGAAAAACATGAACGAGCCTGCGGAAGGAAAAAAGGAAGCAAAAGGGAAAGACTACCAACTCTCAAATCGGCAAGCAGAAGAAGATCCCACTAAAAATATTGGCCGGTTATTCGTACCTCAGCGCCTCCATAGGATCCACTTTCATCGCCCGCCGCGCCGGCAGATAACACGCCAAAATCGCAACAAGTGTCAACAACAACGCCACGCCTGCAAACGTCCGCGGATCGTGCGCGCTCACCCCGAAAA
>NZ_DATKQC010000412.1:0-3422 GCF_035532915.1 Edaphobacter sp. | reverse complement strand
GAGTGGCGGTCGCCATTTTCTGCTCCAAGGGCTACATCCAGCCTTTCGGCGTTAGATACCCCTCACGCTTTCATGTTTACTCCGCGCGTGACGGCACACAATGAGCCGTGCGTACTCCGCACCACGACAGAAGTACCATCCACCGGAAGCGACTGATGCATCACAATATTCGTGTGCTGCAAAGAACGGCAAATGCAGACTGTTGCGATTCGATAGGGCTTTGTTGTGCGCAGTAGAATGAAGTCTCCGTCGCTGTTCGAAAGCGCACTTCCCCGAAACCGATCGATCCCAAAGTTCCCGACTTCCCACTTTGCTATGAGGATCTCCTATGCTGATTGAAGTTACGATGCCCCAGATGGGCGAGTCGATTTTTGAAGGTACGATCACGCGCTGGCTCAAAAAACCTGGAGACGCGATTGAAAAGGACGAGCCGCTTTTTGAAATCTCCACAGACAAAGTGGATGCTGAGATCCCGTCCCCTGTCTCCGGTATCGTTCGCGAGACTCGGTTTCCTGAAGGCGCCACTATCCAGGTGAATACTGTGGTCGCAGTGATCGCAGATGCAACGGAAGCCGCTGGCGCTCCACCGGCCGCCGCTCCTCCAGCAGCCGAGCCTCAGCCAGCAGCCGAGCTTCAACCCGGCGCCGAAAGCGCGGCTCGCGCACCGGTGGGCGAAGAAGCTCCTACCCAAACGAAGGATGCTCCAGCTCCAGCCGAAGAAGGGGGCGCGAGGCATGCGCGCTATTCACCTTTAGTCCGGCGGATGGCCAAAGATAACAATATCGATCTGGATCAGCTCGGCGGGACTGGGCCTGAAGGACGCGTGACTAAAGAGGACGTTCTTCGCTATCTCGAACAGCGGGAGGCCGCAAGCGCTCAGCCAACTGTTTCGGCGGTTCAGGAAACGCCAACTCCTGCCCCTGAACCCAGAGCTCCGGCTGCGAAAGCAGCCACTGTCGCCGCCGCTCCGCCGGCAGCGAGCGCTCCTCCTCCCGCACCTCTCTCCGGCGAGGTGGTGCCGCTCACAAAAATGCGCGCGATCATTGCTCAGCGCATGGCCGCTAGCGCGCAGACTGCTCCGCATGTGCACACCGTCTTCAGGGTAGACATGACCCGCATCGTCCAGTTGCGTGAACACGAGAAGGCAAAGTTCGAGCAGCGCAACGGCGTCAAGCTCACTTACATGCCGTTCGTTGCAGTCGCTGCGGCGCTGACATTGCGGAAGTTCCCCATCGTCAACGCATCGCTCGAGGGAGATTCTATTCGGTATCACCAGAACATCAATCTCGGTATCGCAGTGGCACTCGAGTGGGGATTGATCGTGCCCGTGATCAAACAAGCCGAAGAACGCAATTTTCTGGGCATTGCCCGGTCTATCGTCGACCTGGCCGAACGGGCTCGCGGAAAGCGGCTCAAGCCCGATGAAATTTCGGGATCCACCTTCACACTCACTAATTCCGGCATTTTCGGCGAAGAGTTTGGGACTCCGATCATTAACCAGCCCGATTCGGCCATTCTGGCGATTGGCGGGCTCAGGAAGGATCCGGTTGTCCTCACCGACGAGCACGGCAACGACTCGATTGCCATTCGCTCGATTCAGCACTTCTGCCTTGGCTTCGACCATCGCATTATCGACGGTGCCGATGCGGGCAGGTTCATGAACGAGTTCAAGAAGACGCTGGAGAACTGGAATCAGGAGATCGATTGATTGCGGTCTCGGGCGCGTGGCGACGAACTGGAATTTTTGAGATCGTGCCAGACGACTCCAGAAACGCGGGGAATTGAACATTTATGGCGGACAAATCGGTTCGGTTGAATATCAAGCGTCAGAACAGTCCTGAGTCGCAGCCCTACTGGGAAGAGTTTGAGCTGCAGTGGCGAGCAGGTATGAATGTCATCATCGCTCTTATGGACATCGCCTGCAATCCAGTCAATCTCCAGGGCAAACAAATCGCTCCAATTGTCTACGATTCGAATTGTTTGGAAGAAGCTTGTGGCTCCTGCGCGATGCTCATCAACGGTCAAGCGGCGATGGCATGCTCGTCGCTCATTGACAAATTAGATCAGCCGGTTCGACTTGAGCCGCTCTCAAGATTCCCTGTTGTGCGAGACCTGTCCGTCGACCGCAACATCTTGTTCGAAAACCTTAAGCGTGTCTACGGATGGGTTCCGATTGACGGGACCTACCCACTTGGAGCCGGACCCCGCATCGATCCAGCCATACAGGAGGTGGCATACCCCCTCTCCCGCTGTATGTCTTGTAGTCTGTGCATGGAAGTATGCCCGCAATTTAACGAGTCAACTGACTTCGTTGGTGCCGCAATCATCAACCAGGTGCGACTCTTCAATATGCACCCTACGGGAGCTCATCTGCGGCATCAGCGGCTCGAGGCAATGATGGGCGAGGGCGGAATTCATGAGTGCAGCTACGCAGGAAACTGCGTCCAGATTTGCCCCAAAAACATCCCGTTGACAACATCGATCTCGATCGTCAACGGTCAGGTAATAAGGCAGGCAATCGGCGATCTGTTGCAGAAGCCTGAACTCACGAGTGCGAACAAGAAGCCGGGACATCGCTGAGAGCCGGTCAGCTTCCCTTTGGAGATCGGATACACACACGGCTTCAACGGCCTGTGCATGCTGTACCCTGGTTTGGCTCAGCTTGCGGTTGTGGTCTCCGGCCAGGCAATCGTAAGTAAAAATGCACTTTCTTCAAGTGCTTCCACGTCGTGCTCGAGGCACCGCTCCAGCGTCAGAAGATCTCCTTGCTTGAGATCCTCCATTCGGTCCTCGGGAAGGTGCACCCGGACCTTGCCCTGCAGCAACTGGATCGAGATCGGTCCTTCCGCCCGATGGTGGCTCATGTAGCTTCCCGGCTTCATCCGGACGAGAACAATGCGGAACGCCTCATATTTGACCAGCGTTTCGGAGCTTCGGCCGGATTCGCGCTGCCAGGACGGGGCTTTCTTCAGTTTTTCAAGCTCATCGCTGACGTTACGCCGGATCACTTGATCCGCGAGTTCCGGAAGGCGGGTCATGCTTGCCTGGTTGCTCCTCATACCATGCACTCCTTTTGTTTCAGCCCATTCGTCATTACGCTGCCGTGCGCAATGACCATTTTAAAGCCTATGCCACTCGCCGGAAGCGGGAAATAGTCCGGATGTCATCCGTACAGCGACGCTTGTACCAGTAGTTGGCCGGTATCGCGGCAAGCCGCACTACTGCAAGCAGAGACACGATGCCGGCTCCTTTGGATTGAGTGAGCGCTCAAGAAACTCTCTTAGCGCCACCGCGTTGTTTTGCTCTTTGTCATGGGAGCTGTACAGCAGCGTGACCGTGCCCTTGTGCGCGGCCTCAAGGATCGGAGACAAGACATCTTTGTGGTGCTTCAACTCCGCGAAGTAACGCCTGCGGAATTCATT
>NZ_DATKQC010000411.1:0-2204 GCF_035532915.1 Edaphobacter sp. | reverse complement strand
GCGCCCTTGAGGGTCTGGTTTCGATTCCGTTCCTGGTCGAGTTGAGCCATCGTGTCATTGAGCCGGCGCCGCAGATTGGCCTCTGTATTTCTCATTGCTTCAGCCTGACGTTCCAGAATCGTATTTCTCTGCTGCAAGCCGGCAGCGGTTGCTTCCGCGCTTTGAGCCTGGACTGCGACGCTCGCGGGCCGATTCTCACCGCTGTTGCGGTCCGCAGCATTCACTCTCGCTGTTCTCTTGTCGAGGCCTTCGACGGTTCGTTTGAGCTCGGAGTCGGCCTGTTCCTCGCCGGCGGTGGGCTGAGGCTTCGCGGAGAGCGCGCGCTCGGCCTCGGCATTATGGGCTTCGACCAGTCGATTGAACTGCTCCGTGCGGCGCTCAATCTCGATCCGGTCGCTGACGCGGCCATTCCATAATTGCGCGATCAGGAACGAAGCGATGACTTCGCGCTTGTCGGCCGCGCGCCACTGAAGAAAGACAACGGCGACTATCCCGCAGAGCAAAAGTAGCGTCACCACATTCGACCAGAAATAGAGATCGTCGATGGAATTCTCGACGAGAGCAGCTCTACCAGACTCTATTGCCGTGCCATAATCCTTGTCGCGAGGATTGATCTTACCCAACGCATAGTCAAAGAACCCCTGGCGTTTCGCTGCGGGCTGTGCGGCTCCTGAATCTGTACGATTCACGGTCTGAGCGAAAGATAGCCCGCAGACGCACCAGAGTGAGATAGCAAAGACGACCGTCCGAATGATGAGTGGTGATCGCATCGTCACTCTCCATTGACCCCACCGAGAAACAATCCTGCCGCCCTCCGGCGCCGTTGTTTCCGATTCTCGGTTTCTTTGAAACGCAGATTGACGCCGATTTTCGGGTCGAGATAACTGTGCATCTTGGGATAGAGCGCTGGTTGAAGTCCCTCAATCTCGAATCGTGGAGCGCGGCGGACATGCAGATGGGAGTAACGGGTGCCCTCCCGGTTGTCCACCATCAGAATCTCCATCTGGCCAACCGGGAGGTTCTTAATGTGGTCCTCGCGGGCGCGAGTCTCCTTGATGTCGCTTTCGCTTCCCGTGCCCGTCTCGGTGTATTTCGTCGAGAAGATTCCGGTGCGGCGGACCGACAGGCTGCGCCGCTTGGTCGCAATTCTGGCCGATGCCTTCAGAAACCATTGCGCCGTGTTCTCCTCCGACACGTTCATGATCATCTTCGTTCCGGGCGCCGACGAGACCTCGTCCGCGAACGCCTGGCTCACGCGTTGCAGCTGCGGCATGCTTTGGAAGGAGAAAAGGAACGAGACCCTGGCGCCGCGCGCGGTCTGGAGCACCTGCGTAAACGCGGGATAGGCAAACGGCGCGAACTCGTCCAGGATGACCGAGAGCATCGGTTCATCCTCGTCCCGGTCGCTCGCCGGCTGCGCATAGCGCTTGCCAACCATCAGCTGAATGTTCTGTAGGAGGATCTTTCCCAGGGCTTCGACAGCGCGCTGATTGCGGTTGGCGTTGAGCGAAACGAACAGGATCAGGCCGTTTTCAAGCACATCGTCGAGCGTGAGAAGGTCCTGGTACGAGCCGGTTACGACCGACAACTCATCCTCAAGGAAGCTCAGAAGTTCGTTCAGAAGCCCCTGTATCTTCTCGACACGCTCGCGGTCCGCCAATGACCGTTGCAGCATCTTCACCGACATCTCGAAGTTCAAACGCTTCTGCATGGAAATGCCTGGCACCGAGGCGAGACGGGCCTTAGCAACACCGATCTGTTCCGCCAGCACCTCCTCATCGAGCGCCATCACCAGCACGTCGTAGACGTTGAAAAGCCTGCCCGTGTACTGCAGGATGCGCACAAGGTCCGAGAGATACGCCTCCTGATGACCCTTGAAGAAGTCTTCACGCAGGCCGAATGACCGAAAGATGAAATTCACATGCTCCTGATAGGCGTCGTCGATGGCATAGAAGGGGTTGTACCGGGCCGACTCAGTGGGGTGGGTGGGATCGATTACCCGTAAATCCTGCAAGCGACCAGCGGCTTCGATGTGCGGCAACAGGCGGTCGAGGAACTCCCGTTCTCCCTTGCCGTCGAAGATAATCATCGGCATCGGGCGCGCGCCGAATCGACGGGTTACGTCCTGCGCGATGATGTTTTCGAGGAATGTGGACTTGCCCGCGCCGGTTCCGCCGACGATGACGCCGTGCTTCATGCGTACC
>NZ_DATKQC010000410.1:0-3644 GCF_035532915.1 Edaphobacter sp. | reverse complement strand
ACCAATCCTGGGAATGAGCCCCGCAAGGAGTAGCAACTGCGCGCTCAACTGACACGTACTGTGGAATAACCTCGAATCGATTTGACGACATGTTCAAGTTGGCCGTCCACCCGCTCCCGTCGTTCGCGCCAATTGAACTCGATCAGTTCGTCCGGTTCCATCGGCGTTCCTTCCAGCACCAACCCGCTCCATGTGTAGTAAGCTCCTGTGGGCATCGCCAACCGAAATCCATTGCCGACTTTGACGGAAGTTGCGGAGAGGAGACGACCAGCCGTTTTCTCTCCGACGATTGTGGCGAGCCGGTTCTCTCGTGCAAACGCGACAATCATTTCCGCGGCGCTTGCGGTGTGGCGATTCACCAGGAGAGCGACCCTCCCGTGAAATGGTTTCTCGCCCAACCCCTCGGTTTGAAGCACAATGGGCTTTTTTGCCATCATCGCCGGTCCAAATTGCAATGCGAGTCGCCAAAGGGTCTTCGTTGAAGATGGAATTCGCGAGAACCGTCACACCAGAATTGCGATATTCGGCCTCGTAGTCATCGAAATAACTGAGCACAAGCTTTGCCCCAGAGCGGTCTAGTTTGGGATGAACTGCCCAATCGCTGCACAGTTTGAGCGCTGGAAGGTTATCCAGAGTCTTTTGTTGCTCTAAGAGTTTGCGTGTTTCAACAAGGATGTAGACCAATTGCCGCTCATCCTTAATGTCTTGGTGGATTCCCGATTGAGCTTCTCCACAATGTCGCTTTTCACTTCTCACCGGCCCTTCTCGCCCTCAATTCTCGCCTTGATTTGGTCGTGGCCGCCCAGCCTCGTTCATCCTTCTTCACGTCCATCAGGAATAGGGCTTTGCCGCCGCTCTTGCCCGCCGAGTCGAACCGACCCAGGGGCTTAATCTGCACGTGAGATTTACCTTGTATCCTATTGTCACAGTTCCCAAGCAACTCGGGACGGGAGATAATGGCTGACTTGTCCGGACTCCCGCCAGAGCAACTCGCACGGCAGACCATCGACGCCTTGCTAACCGCTGCTGGCTGGACACTCCAGGACAAGAGCAAATTCAACCGCAACGCCGCCGAAGGAGTCGCCGTCCGCGAGTTTTCGCTCCCAAATTGTGAAGCTGACTACTTGCTTTTCGTTGGAGGCAAAGCGGTGGGGGTTATCGAGGCGAAGCCAGCCGGGCACACCCTCGGAGGGGTGGATATTCAGTCCGCGAAGTACATGGTTATTACCTTACCGATAAGTGTCGACTCCACTGTGACCCAGATCTCGCCTGGCAGATCTAAAATGGCCGCCTCGATTCCAGTACTGTAAATCGCTTTACAAGTTCTCTCCCGCGCGATAAGCTCCTGCCTTGGGAAACGTTTCCCCATGATGCAGCAGAACTCCGGAACGCCAACCCAGGAGATCGCCAGTGACCTTGGAAAAAACACGAATCGCGCTTCTCGCCGTCGCCGCAATGTGGATTCCGTGCGCAGCCGCCGTAAGTCAGAACGTCGTGCCCTCCGTTCCTGAACAGCTCACGGTCAACATTGATGCGACGGAGACGGCTGCGCCGCTTTCGAAGTACGAATTCGGAATGTTCATCGAGCACATCGGTCCCCTCATCTATCGCAGCTTGTGGTCGGAAATGCTTGACGACCGCAAGTTTTATTTCCCGATCACTTCCGCGCAGCCGGCGGCACAGGGTCACCGGGAGGGCGGATTCCCCGGCACGCAACTCCGCAGATGGAGCCCTATCGGCCCTGATGCAGAAGTGGCGATGGACAGGGACCATCCATTCGTCGGCGACCAAAGTCCGCGCATCGCGCTGGATTCCTCCACTCCGCACGGAATTCAACAATCGGGGCTGGCTCTGCAAAGAGGCAAGCACTACGTCGGCCATATCTGGCTGCGCGGCACTCCCGGCAGCACAGTGAAAGTTGCCCTGATCTGGGGCGCGGGCTCAGCCAACCGGGAAACTGTCTCTCTGACAAAACTCACAAAAGCCTATCAGAAGTTCCCTTTCACCTTTGCTGCGAAAGCCGACACCAGCGACGCAACGTTTGAGATTACGGGCACGGGCTCTGGGGACTTCCACATCGGCGCCGTCTCGCTGATGCCCGCGGACAACATCGACGGGTTCCGGCCGGATACGATCGCACTGCTGCGCCAGCTCCACTCTGGCTTCTGGCGCCTGCCCGGCGGCAACTTCCTTTCCGACTGGAACTGGTACGACGGAATCGGGGACCGCGACCGGCGACCGCCCATGTTCGATTACGCCTGGAACGCGATGCAGTCGAACGACGTCGGCCTCGACGAGTTCATGACGCTTTGCAAACTGATCGGCGTGGAACCCTACATCACCGTCAACGCGGGCTTCGGCGATGCGCACTCCGCTGGCGAAGAAGTGGAATACATGAACGGCTCCATCCACACGCGCCTGGGTGCGGAACGAGCGCGCAACGGGCATCCCGAGCCTTATCACATCAAGTACTGGGACATCGGCAACGAGCCCTACGGCGTCTGGCAGCTTGGCCGCACCGATCTGAAGTACTACGTCCTCAAGCACAACGAATTCGCGGCCGCGATGCGCAAAGCCGACCCGTCCATCACGCTGCTCGCCTCCGGCAACATGCCGGAACCGATGGACCTGACCGGCGAGATGCGCGCGCAGGATGTCGATCACATGAAGGCCGTGGAAGGCACTCCCGAGGACTGGACCGGCGGCGAGATCGAGCACTGCTGGGGCAACTTCTCAGGCATCACCCAACACTGGTACGCGCGTTCCGGGCAGCGGTTCGATGTGGAGAAGGCGAAGCATCTGCCACTGGACGCGCCGACTGAAGCCGGCTATGACAAAGTCGACCAGACGCCTCTCCAGTACGCGCGCTATCCGGCCAACATCGTCCAGCTGAAGGCGCAGGAGTGGAACGGATATGAGCAGCGTTTCCCGGATTTGGTGAAGAAGAATATCTTCCTGTCCATCGACGAGTATGCCTACTTTGGCGGGAGCTTCACGCGAGGCCCAGATCTCAAACTCGCGCTCGCTTACGGGATGATCTTCAACGAGATGCTCAGGCACACGAATTTCCTGCGCATGTCCGCGCACACCATGGGCGTATCGACGATCGACTACACACCCACCTCCGCGGTTTTCAACAGCACCGGACTGGCATTCAAGCTGTACGGCGATCACTTTGTTCCCGGCTCCATCCCTGTTGCCCTTTCAGGAAACTCGCCTCAGCCGGCGCCCCGCAATCCCGTCGGTGGCGACCAGCCGGAGACAAACTCAGGCAGCCCAACCTATCCGCTCGACATGTTTGCTGCGCTCACACCTGGCCACAAGTTCCTTACTCTTGCTGTGGTGAACGCGACAGAGTCAGAGCAGAAATTCAGTCTGCATGTCACCGGAGTCCGTGTCGAAGGATCAGCGACACTCTGGCAAATGACAGGAACGAACCTCGACGCCAAAAACCGGGTCGGGCAAGCTCCGCAGGTCAACATCAAGCGCATTGAGATTGAAGATGCTTCGCCCCCAATCTCTGTCGCGCCCATCAGCGTCAACATATACCAGTTTCAAGTCGCTCAACGTGTCCAGTAAAAGAGGGCATTGCACAATGCACTCGGGGCTGCTGCGATCAACCGGCGAATCGAATCTGAAATGCG
>NZ_DATKQC010000409.1:0-3039 GCF_035532915.1 Edaphobacter sp. | reverse complement strand
TCGCGGCACAGCGGCAGGTGCTTGGCAGGGGTTTTATCGAAGTGACCTTGGGTGAGTAGAGCCACCGCTCGACATTCAGTAGAATCCAGTTTTCCTTGACGTGAGAGCGTACCGCTTTTATCAAGAGAGCATGATCGATTTGATCAAAGGAAGTTACGACACACTACCCATCATCAGGACCTTCTCGATCGAGTCACTGTCATCCGTGCTCGTCATCCGTTTGAGGGAAGGTCGCTTGAGTTGTTTCGGGCGATGCATCGCAAGGGGCGACTGTATCTCATCCTGATCCTACCCGATGGCAGTAAGTCTATGATCCCCGCGGACTGGACAGATTTTTCCTCTGTGACCAGGCCACGAGAGGCTGTCTCTGTGCGAGCCACGGCCGCGCTGGGTTCCATAGAGGACTTGCTTCACGCACGCGCTATCACAGACGCTCTCCTCAAGCGCCTTGCGGCCATTGCAAGCGAGGCGGCCGAGAAGGAGAGCCCCCTTGCAAGAAAACCATCCGAGTCTCTTCGATCTGCTTCTCGAGGAAAGCAGTCCCTGGGAAGCCCTGCAGGCCGAGCAACAGCTTCTGGCCATCTACGTCCTGGCGCGGCTGATCGCCAACGCCACCCTGCCCCACGACAAGGAGAATGGTGATGAGTGAATCCGGTAAGATAAAGCTCAGCCATACGCGACGCGCAGCGTTTGTCTATATCCGACAGTCCAGCCCGTCGCAGGTGGAATACAACCGAGAGTCGACGGCGCGTCAGTATGCTTTGGTGGAAAAGGCTTGCGAACTGGGGTGGGCCAAGGAACAGGTGACCGTCGTTGACGAGGACCTTGGCCTTTCCGGCTCCGGATCGGTCAAGCGCTCCGGATTCGCCCGCATGACCGCGGAAGTGGCTCTGGGCCACGTGGGCATCGTGCTCGGACTGGAAGTCTCGCGCCTGGCGCGCAACAACGCCGACTGGTACCGTCTACTCGATCTGTGCGGCATGACAGATACGCTGATCGGAGACAGCGACGGAATATATCATCCGGCTCTTTTTAACGATCGATTGATCCTCGGGTTGAAAGGCACGATGTCGGAAGCAGAACTTCATATCCTGCGCGCCCGGCTTGATGGCGGAATCCGCAACAAGGCCGCACGCGGCGAACTACGCCGGGGTCTGCCCGTAGGTTTTGTCTGGGGTGAGGAGGACGGCGAAGTGCTCTTTCAATCCGACGAAGCCGTGGTCGGCGCCCTTCACACGGTATTCTCGAAGTTCACGGAACTGGGATCGGCCCGCAAGGTCTGGCTCTGGTTCCGTTCCGAGGGACTTTCCTTCCCGCTGCGAGCCACCATGAACAGCCAGATCCGGTGGGTTGCTCCTACGTATACCGCCATCCATAATGTGCTCACCAATCCGGTGTATGCTGGCGCATATGCTTACGGTAAGTGCCGCCATGAGCGTTATGTCGATGAACAGGGCAGGTTCCGCAGACGAACTCGTCATCTCCCCCTGGCCGAGTGGGCGGTGCTTCTTCCAGATCACCATCCAGGATTCATCGACTGGGCTACCTACCAAGCCAACCAGAACCGTATCGACGCCAACGTTCATCCCCAACCTCACCAGGCAGGCGGCGCAGTGAGAGAAGGCGCTGCACTGCTTCAAGGTCTTGCCATCTGCGGCAAGTGCGGCCGCCATCTGCATACTCACTATAGCGGCAGAAATGCCTCGCCAGGTTATCACTGCTCAGGCAAAGACATCGTTCAGGGACGGGGCGTTTACTGTCTCAACGTCGGCGGTGTCCAGATCGATCAAGCGGTAGCGGATGCGTTTTTGAAAGCGTTGACGCCGGCTGCTGTGGAAGCTACCGAACAGGCTATGCGGCAGCTGGAAGCGGATCACGATGCGGCGCTCGGGCAATGGCGTCTGGCGGTAGAACGAGCGCGCTATGAGGCCGAACGTGCCGAACGCCAATATCGCGCGGTGGAACCGGAAAACAGGCTAGTGGCGCGCGGGCTGGAAACCGAATGGGAGAAACGGCTGCGTGAGCTCACGGCGGCTGAGGCAGAGCTCGAGCGCCGGCAGCAACAGCGTCCTCGCACACTCAGCCCGGAAGAGAAAGCCAGGGTCCGCGCTCTCGGTTCCGATCTGCGCAAAGTCTGGACGGCGCCCACCACCACGGATCGTGATCGGAAGGAGCTTTTGCGCACGCTGCTGGAAGAGGTGATTGTGGTTGTCGATCGCCCCGAACACCGGGCTCATCTGACGCTGCGCTGGCGAGGTGGCGAGCTTACCGAGATCGATCTTCCTCTGCCGCGCTCCCTGCCACGCGGTCTGCGCACCAGCGAAGACACGATCTCGTTGTTACCCCGTCTGGCAGCTCTCTATCCCGACGAAGTCATCGCCGGCATACTGAATCGTCAGGGACGCAAGACAGCGACCGGGGAACGCTTCACCGCCAATCAGGTCGGCAATCTGCGACGTTATCGCGGCATCCCTCGTTTTCAGCCACCGGCGCAGCCTCCGCAAGGCGAAGTCGTCCCTATCTGCAAGGCCGCGAAGATCCTGGGAATGAATACATCCACCATCCATCGCTGGCTGGCAGAAGGCTTCATCGCCGGTGAACAGGTCACTCCCGGCGCGCCATGGCAAATCCGCATCACCGAAGAACTGCGATCGCGAATCGTCGAGCAGGCCCCACCAGAGTATCTGCCCATGCTGGAAGCAACCATGAAACTCGGCGTCTCGCGCCAGACGGTGTTGCAGCGTGTAAAGCGTGGCGACCTCGAAGCCATGCTTGTGACAAGCGGACGGCGTAAGGGCTTGAGAATCAGAGTTATGGATGATCAACCGAGGCTATTTGCAACTACTTCATGAGTCTGGGGGCAGTATGGAGATGGATCCAAGAAACTCCTGATGTCCAGGTCCAGCACCCAGTCATGACGCCAACATCGCTGCCGCGCCACGGCCAGTGCATCGTGTGCCGACCTGCCGGGGCGATACCCGTAGGAGTCCTTATGGAACACAGGTTCCAGTATCGGCTCCAGGTTGATCGGCCCCGGTA
>NZ_DATKQC010000408.1:0-4366 GCF_035532915.1 Edaphobacter sp. | reverse complement strand
CATCACGCGCTTCGCCGCTTCCATCTCCTCGGCAAAATCCTGATCGTACGGAGACAGCGTGACGCCTTCGGGAGTGTCCACAAGGTACAAGCTGTCACCCTTTGCGACTTTGAGCTTCAACAAGACCTCTTTAGGCAGAATGATGCCGACAGAGTTGCCAATTGTAGTGATCTTCACTGCGCTCGCCATCGCTGATCCCCCTGGTGAAATTATAACTTATGTTATAACGCTGCCTCTATTACTCAGCTCTCCAGTCCAGGAGCTGACCTCCGAATGCGGGCCAGCAGAGCCGCTGGGCGCAGGAAATGGGGATAGTGCATCATGCTGGCGACGAACGCGGGAAAGGTGTCCCGCGAGATACGCAGCGAGGCCGGAACGACGTACAGGTTCATGACGATCTCGGAGACCAGCAGCGAACTGGCGGCTCCATAGAGGCCGAACCTGCGGGCCAGAAAATAGCAGAGCGTGCAGGCGAGGCCGGTCCCGAGGACGTAATAGGTAGCCAGCCGCTGATGCTGGTTGGTTGAGGTCATCAGCACCGAACTGGTCGACCACAAGGAATAGAGAATAACGACCAGCAGAAGAATATCGAGCAGAATACGGCTCGGCGGTACATGGCCACCCGTCCAGTGGTGAAGGAACCAGGGGCCGACCGACATCATGCCCAGAACGATGACGAAGGCGACGATCAGCGCCAACTGGCAGGCGCGGCGTAGAAGTGTGCGCACCAGCGGGAAGTTCCGTGCGCCGTAGGCGATCGACATCTCCGGTTCGAAGGTGGTGTTGACCATCTGCACCATCTGCAGCGCTACGCGGGAGACGGTGCGGGCCGTGCCGAAGATGACGACGGCGGTCGGCCCGAGAGCGTATCCGACCGCGAGCAGGGTGCCCTGCAGGTTGAGAGCATTGCCGATGGGAAAGCCCATGAAGGCAATGGCAGGGCGGGTCAGGGCGCGGATTTCCGCGAAGCTGGCGTGCTTCCAGCCGTATTCCATCCAGGGAATGTCATGCCGCACCAGAATGCAGAGGGCGACGGTGCCGGTCACGTTCGCGCAGGCAAAGACGAGGGCGGTGGTGCGAGGTTGCGCGCCAAAGACCACAGCGAGGATCATGCAGCCGAAGGCAGAGAGCGACATCATGCTCTTGATGAAGGAGCCGAAGGGATAGCGTCCGATGCAGCGGTAGGCGCTTTGCAAAAGCTGCTCGAACTGGCCGAGCATGACCGAGACGCCCAGGTAGAAGATGATCCACTTGGCGTCGTAAGCGGCGATATTGTGGATCTTCAGCAGGCGGGCGGCGGGGATGTAGTAGAGCACCACGCTCAGAAACGCGATGACGGCGGTACAGATGATGGCGATGAGCCACCAGCAGCTCTGGAAGACGCGTAGCGCCCCCTGCCGGTCATCACGGGCGACCAGCATGGTCATCTCGTTGCCGGCGACGCTGCCGAAGCCTATGTTGCTGAAACTAAGGTAGGAAGGGATGGAGTTGAGGATCATCCATTCGCCATACACCGGCACCGACCAGAAGTGCAGGAAGACCGGGACCTGGATGAGCTGAATAATGGTCGATGCTAACTTGCTGATCCAGCTCGAGATGAACCCAAGGGTCAAGCGGCGTTTTACGGAGCTATCCATTTTCGTCGTTGGCCTCAGGCTTCAGTTTACCGGGTGCAGTTTTTTGTAAGAGGGGAGGAGGAAGTTGCAAGATAGATCGATTTTAAAGGATTTGTGTGAATTCCGGGTATATTTCAGCGCTGGCGGAGAGCGCGGTCGATCTGGAGCTTTTCGGAGGTGAGCTGGGTGAGGATGGCCTGGTCGCCGCGGCGGTCGGCTTCGGCGATGAGGGAGCGGATCTCGCGTTGGCGGCGTTCCAACCGGCGAGTCTCAAGAGCGTGGAGGGCGTGCTCGACCTGCTCGGTCATGGATTGCGCGTCGGGCCGCGCGTCGGCCTCTTCGGGGTCTTCGTGATGTTGAAGCGCCAGCGCCAGCAGAGTGTGGCTCTGCGGGTCCTGGGCGGCGTCCAGCGGGTTCGGCGGGACGGGAGCATTGGCCAGCGTCTCCATGACGGCGGCGGCGGGGAGGTTCTCGTACCACTCGGGATGCTGCGAAAGCTGATCGGCGGCGAGGATGCGGGCCGGGTCACTCTCGGGCAGCACAAGGGCGCGCAGCAGGATGCGCTCGTTTTCGCTGGCCGGATCGGCTTTGTGCGAGCGGACGCTTTCGACGCGCTGGGCTGCTGCCTGCTTGATCTCCTGCCGAAGGATCTGGGAGTCGATGCCCAGCTTCTGTGCGGCGTCGGCGGCGAACTCGTCGCGATGGATGCGGTTGGGCATGCGCCGGATGTGCGGGAGAAGGAAATTGAGCGCCTTGACCTTGGCGTCCGCGGTGCGCGCAGGAAAGAGCTGGCGGGCGCGGTCGATGAGGTAGTCCGAATGGCGCTTGGCGGTGCGGAGGGCGGCGAGATAGGCCTGGATGCCTTGCTCGCGGACGAAGCGGTCGGGGTCGAGGCCGCCCTCGAGGGCGACGACTTTTACTTCAAAGTCCTCTTCGGTGAGCAGGGCGATAGACTTTTCGGCGGCGTTGGCTCCGGCGGTGTCGGGATCGAAGTTGACGACGACGCGCTTGGTGAAGCGGCTGAGCAGGCGCACCTGCATCTCGGTGAACGCCGTGCCCGAGGTGGCGAGGACGTTGTGGACACCCGCCATGTAGACGGAGATGCAGTCCATCTGGCCTTCGACCAGAAGCGCGAAGTCGTGGTTGCGCATGTCGGCCTTGGCCTTGTCGAGATTGAAGAGGACCTGTCCCTTGGTATAGAGCGGCGTCTCGGGCGAGTTCATGTACTTGGCGATGTCGCGGCCCTTTTCGTCCTGGCTGTCGAGGGCGCGGGCGGTGAAGGCGATGGTCTTGCCCTGCTCGTTGGCGATGGGGAAGGTGATGCGCTTGCGGAAGCGGGCGTAGAGCTGGCCGTGGGAGCCGTCGGCCTGCTCCTTTGCGCTGAAGAGGCCGCTGGCGCGCATGGCCTCTTCGTTGAAGTGCGGCTTGAGACGGTCGCGCATGTCGTTGAAGTCGTCGGGCGCGTAGCCGATGCGGAACTTGGCGATGGTCTCGGGCGTGACGCCGCGTCCGGTGAGGTACTCGCGGGCGCGGGCGGCCTCGGGCGATTTGAGCTGCGCTTCGAAGTACTGGGTTGCGGCCTCGTGGATGTCGAGGAGCTGGCGGCGCAGTCCGGCTTCGCGTGCCTCTTCGGGCGAGTTGAACTCGCGTTTGGGCAGCGGGATGCCGCACTTGGCGGCAACGGTGCGGATGGCCTCGGGGAAGCTGACGTTTTCGAGCTTCATGACGAAGGTAAAGACGTCGCCTTTTTCGTGGCAGCCGAAGCAGTAGAAGTAGCCGTGGTTGGCGTTGACGGAGAACGAACCGGTTTTTTCTTTGTGGAAGGGGCAGAGGCCGGTATAGTTCTGCGCCCCGGTTTTGCGCAGCTTCACGTAGTCGCCGATGATCTTGACGATGTCGGCCTGCTGCTTGACGGTCTGGGCGAAGTTATCGGACATGCTGGGTGGAAGTATCAGTTTAGATGAGTCGATGCGGAGAGTGGCGCTGAGAAGCTACATCGTTGAATCGGAGGTCGATGCTTTACTTGTCGGGGCAAAACGCCGTGGCCTGCGAATATCCTGCTTTTGAGGGGACACAGAGCGTAGACTGGTAATACCGCTGACAAATACCGAATCTTCAGAAGAAGAATGGCGTGGTTTTGCCCTTCCCGCTGCGACGGAAAGTTGCGTTGGGCTGTACACTCTGCCGCTCTGCAACGCTTTTAAAGCGAATAAGATACTGCACTTCACCCGCGAATTCAGCAGAACGTGAGCTTGAGGCGCCGCAAAGAATGGGAGATTCCCGTGCGCTCAGAACTAATTTTTCGTGCCAAAGAGACCGTTGCCAACAAGTACAAGCTCTGCCAGACAGCCTCCAAAGCCACCCGGCGACTCCATATTTCCTCGCGAAACACACCGCACACGATCAACGATGCCTTTGTGCGGATCGCCGATGGCTTTGACCTTCCCCTCTCTGTCGAATTGATTCCACTGTTGTCCTAGCCCGCTGTCCTGGCCCGCGATTCGGCTTTGGAGATCAGGTAGCACCGTTCCTGCATGCGAGTTATTCTTCTCACAGGAGGGAGCCCGATGTTCTTTACCGCCTTCAGGCATAGCTCAAGCGTATTTTTGCTTGCGGCTGTCGTTGCGGTCGCCGGGTTCGCGCCGACTCCTGCGCGGGCGGGCAAGCCGGGTGCTTTGCCTGCCGCTCCACCGAATGCCAGCGTTGCGATCCAGCCTCCGAAATTGGACGCGGAGGATGCCGAGGAGAAG
>NZ_DATKQC010000407.1:0-4249 GCF_035532915.1 Edaphobacter sp. | reverse complement strand
CGCTCCCGATTGCCCAATTCGGAATCGAGTAAAGATCGCTCCCAATGCCCCAGAGTGTGTTTGGGCAAACTTCGGCCCGGTGACTCGGTTCGCACTTGAGGATATTTGCGAGGCCTTTTCTAAGGATCCTAATCGGATCAGCGACCCATTCGAAATCGGACGCTGTCCGTCCGGTGAAACCGGGCCGCGCCACGAACTATGAAGGGATGTGGTGGAACTTCCCGCAACGCCTTCAGATATAGGTATGTTCCCAGTTCCAGAGAAGCTGGGGATAGACCTCCCGATTGTAGCGGGCGATCCTGCGAAGGTTGAAGGCCAGACCTACAAGAGAAGCTACTTCGAGGATTAAAAAAAAGCGCAGTCAAGTCTACCGTAATTATCGTGGCTCCAGGGAGTTCGAGAATTGACCTGAAACCTATGAGGCTCCAAATGGACAAAATGGAAATCATTGGTCCCCAAAGAAGAGAAGGCCGGATGTAACGGCGGGGGCGGGGAGACGTAAACGCCTGTTCGGAGTACCTCTGGCTCGTTCCCGAAGTAAATTTGCCCGACCAGGTGCGCGTTCCCTGTTGGTAGAGGATGGGGCAGCCACGATATTCGCGGTTCCGCATTGGTCGCCTTGATATGGATTCAACTGCGATAGGGATGCCATTCCGTTGTCCCTGACGGGGTGACAGCTTGCGACACCGAGCTCTCCGATTGAGATTTTAGTCCAATTGGACAAGATCGATTCAACTCTGCGGAAGACTGAAACGCGGCCCCATATCTCTCCGGCCGCTGAAACCTCCTTACTCAGTTCGAGATCGACCGCGTTTCCATCCTGGTCTTTGCCGCTCTATTTGACCGAGTTCCCGTTCCATCGCATTCTCTCGGTCGACACGGAGGCCCCGAGCAGCCGTGTCAAGGAGAGAAAACCGATGAGAACCGCACTGGCTTTCTGGCGGCGCTCCCGAGTGTCCGCCTCGACATCTGCACACCTTCACTATCGCCCCGCCGAAATCAACTGGATGCACGTCGCTCTGAAGTTCGCCCTGGGCCTCGTGCTTCTCGGGAATTTCGCCGCACCGTTCGCAGCGAGAGCCCAGAACCTGGGAACGTCTCCCCAGTTCGGGCAGGCTGTCCAGGGCCAGCAAGCAACCACCGTCGAAGGCACCGTCCTCAACATCGTGAACTGGGGTTGCAACGTCATTGCACCAGTCATCGCGGTGGCCTGCCTGGGTGTCGCCGGATGGCATTTCAAGAGCGGGCGCGGCTACTTCGGATGGGGTGTGACCGGCGTGGCTCTCATGGTGATCTCCGGTCTCGGAAGGATGGCCGAGGGCTTCATCACACAAGCGCAAGGCATTCAGTAAGGAAGGCAGAGAACGATGCAACCGCCCCAGTTCCTTCTCGACCTGCTGCAACTGCTGCTCGATCTCGCGGCGCCGGCGGCGTTCTGCACGCTGGCCGCCGCGGGAGTCAGTCTGCGGCATGAAGGCGGGATCAACTTTCACGTGAACGGCCGCACCGGCAAATGGGTTCTGTGGACCATCGTCCTTCTCACGCTTCCCCAACTGCTGTCGTGGATCGCGGCGCAAGGGATCAATATACCGTCCGCGAGCGGATCGGTAGGAACGAGTTGGCTGGCCAGCATGGAGATGGTCTTCAAGAACTTCGTCAGCCAGATCGTCGTCGCCAAGCTGGTGCCGGTGCTTGCAGCCTATTTCGTCCTGAAGGCAACGCTCGATGGCGCCACGGGAGAGAACCCACTCGGCTCGATCGTGGCCGCGCTCTTCCTGATGTCGCTTTCGGCCACGATGCAACTCATGCAGGGCTGGAACTCGGGAGGAGAGTACGCCATGACCGACATGCTGACCTCCCTGTGGAACTACATTGCCGGACAGATCATGCCGGCAGCGGCGGGACTGGCATGTGTCGGAGCTGTCATCAATTTTGTCCGGCACAGACCCTGGACCCGGCTGGTCTTCGCCGCGATTTCCTTTCTGAGTGTGAGCGGCCTTCTCGCGCTCTTTCGGGCAATGGCTGCGTAAGGAGCTACGTATGAGTCTCGATGGGGCAATCACGAACCTCGCTTCATGGGCCGGCAACACCATGATGCCGACGATGGCGGGCCTGTTCTTTGCGGGAGCCGTATATCGCTACAGCAAGGGTGGTCCCTTCGAACAGTTTCTCTATGGCGGCTTTGCGTCGTTGATGTGCTCCGGCATGCTTCGCGCACTGGAGGGCTTTGTCCAACATGCAGGGCCGACGAACGCCGACGCTTTCTGGATGGCGACCATGAGTTTTGTGAATTGGACCGCCAATGTAATTCTTCCCATGTTCGCTCTGACACAGCTGGCGGCGATGGCGCTGCACATGGGCGGAGTCGTCTCCGAGATATACCCGGGCTCGACCTGGATCAGGAAGTTCATTGCGGCGATCGCGGCGCTGATGGTTTCAGGCATGGTTCGTCTGGCCGAGGCGATGGTCACGCAGGCACACGGGGTTGGGGGGTAAGCGAATGAGTCTCGATCTGACGCCGGTTCACCGCAACCTCCATACCAAGGTGACGTTTCTTGGACTGGAGTTCGAGGATTTGATTCTGGTGCTGGCGCTCGCCGCGATCATGAACCTTCTCGCGCACTTTGCGAGCGGCAACGCACACGTGCTCGGAATGCCTCTGAACATCTTCATGGAGTTTGTCGTGCCTGCGCTGGCGGTGCCGTTCCTGATTCTGTTCAAGTACGGACGGCCTCGCGGATACCTCACCGATCTGGTGCGTTCGTTCTTCGCTCCGAAAGCGTGGTGCGCACTTGAGCGAGATACGGAACTGACGGAACCTTACCTGGTCGACGAAGAGGATTGAGGATGCAGGCATCGATCGCAACGCAGAGGAACGGGATGGTCGTCGCTGTTCTCGACGCGGAGGCGGCACGCGTCACGTTCGCGTGCGTCATCTTCGCAGCACGCTTTCATGAGGAGATCGCTCCACTCGCACGGATCGTGGAGCAGCAATTGCGGATCGAAGTGGACGGAACTCGAGAGGGAGAGGTTAGCTATGCCGGTGACCCATGCAGAACACGATAGAAGGCTCAAAGTACCCGCAGTGTGCGCGTTGCTGCCACTGCGGGATTTTCCCAAAGGCGACAACATCATGGTGCGCACCAGCGGCGCATTCGTCGCGGGCTATGAGTTGAGAGGCGTCCTCGCCTATTTTGCCACCGACAGCGACCGCAACCAGACCAAGTCGATGCTTGAAGCACTGTTTCGGAGTGTTCCCGACGTTAGCATGCGCATTCAATTCCGCTATGAGATATGCGAACGTCTCGGCGACCTACTCGATAGCTACCTACACGAACAGCGTACCGAACAGTCGGAGGTGATGGCTCTCGATTCCCATCGGCTCCGGATGTGGCGGCATAAGGAGAACAGTGGCTTCTACTTCGAAAACCGGCTCCATGTCTATTTCATCTGGGATCCGCGCATTCACGCGAGGCTCTACCACTCTGCACAGCAGAATCGCAGTCTTGGCGGATTCACGCTGAGCCAGAAAAACGCCATCCAGCGTACTCGAAAGGAGCATGAAACCTGTCTGGCGGAGTTTGAATCCATCCTCCGGGGCATCGAGGGGTCGATGGAGGCGGCCAGCCTTGGGCCCCGGAGACTTGTCACCCAGGAGCTCTTTGAAGAGCTGAAGCACGCCCAGCATCCGCTCCGGCGCGATCGCCGGCCGTGCATTCCCGGCGAAGAAATGATCGAGTATCGCAGCGCGCGGCACCAGGCGGCCGAAGCGAGCATCCTCAATGAAACCGAGACTTACCTCAATATTGAAGGGTATCTCTACTCCGTTGTGAGTCTCAAGGATCTTCCCGATGCAACCTTCCCGGGAATGCTCAAGAACTTCTCGACGCTTGGCTTCCCGGTCGTCATCAGCGGACAGGTTGTGATCCCGGATCAGGTGAAGGTGCTCAAGAGCTACCAGAAGCGCCTCCAGAAGATGACGGCCGCCCAGAAAGACGCGAACGGCAATTTCAAATCGAATCCCGAGGCGGAAGTGGCGCAGGCTCAGCTCATCCAAGTGCAGCGCGACATCATCTCTTCGTCGCTCAAAACGGCCAAGCTGAGCCTTTCGGTTGTTGTACGCACTTCACAGCCGGCAGTGACACTCGGCGATTTGGAACGATCGGAACGTGTGCTTGCCAACCGCACGCAAGAGGTTCTAAACGCCTTCACGCACATGAACGGCGCGAAAGCCGTGGCCGAGACCATC
>NZ_DATKQC010000406.1:0-8246 GCF_035532915.1 Edaphobacter sp. | reverse complement strand
ACATTCACATCCTCAACGGGCGCAGCTCCAATCTCTGGTACGGCTCCTTCTTTCCCGACGCTCCGCCCATCTTCGAGGACAACGACTCCATCGCCCTTAAATGGGCTGGCGTGCGCCGCATCTTCCTATGGCAAAGCCTCGACGACCCTCTCCCCCCACTGCCGGGAAAGACCTTCTTCATCGCGCAGAGCGGCGGCAAAGAGATCATCAGCAATCAGGCAGCGCCGTACTAGTCTTACTCCGTCTCAACTGCCCGCGTAATGCGCCCATCGCGCAGATGAAACCGCTCGCCCCGCCACACCACCGTGTCATCGGCAAAGCTCCACGCCCAGAAGCCGAGCCCGAAGAAATCCCGCAGCGGCAGCAGCCATAGATCGCGCAGCACCTGGCCATCGCGCAGGATGCCCACGCCAGCAGAAAGCGCCACCGCGACCCGCGCCAGCACCACGACGCTCAACAGCGAGAAGCTCCACAGCGCCAACCCGCTGGCGACGCAGTTCATCAACGCCCACGGCAGAGCATAGGTAATTCCCAGGCCAACGTAGCCCAGCTTGCGCGAGTCGCGCGTCGACCGCGACCAGCGCAGTTGATGATCGCAGAAGCCGCGAAAGCTGTACGCCGGAACCGTGGTATCGACCACCTCGTTCGATAGCTCGACGCGATAGCCCGCCGCGGCGATGCGCGCGCCCATCTCGTAGTCGTCGGCGAGATACTCGGTCAGCGGCTCCAGCCCTCCTGCCTTTGCCAGCGCCGTCCTGCTCATCGCCAGCGTCGAACCCAGGCCGAACCGAATGCCATGCTCCAGCTTGCGCGCCGTCAAAACACCGGGAAGAAAATCCGTCGAGATGCCTAAAGCCTCCAGCCGCGACCACAGCGTTCGTCCGCTGCCGCTCTCCGCCGTCCGTCCGATATACGGAGCCGTTACCATCCCAACCGAGGCCTCCGCGAAGCACCCCATCACGCGGGTGAGATACAGCGGCGAGACATAAATGTCGCTGTCGTTGATCAGCACATGCTCGTATCGCGCCTCGCGCAACATCTGCACCAGGTTGCTCACCTTGCCCGAGGTCCCCAGCCGCTCGCGGCACTCCACCAGGCGAATCACGCAGTCCGGAAACTCAGCCCGCAGCCGTTCAATCTCGCGGACGGCGGGATCGTCCATGCTGCTTACGCCGAACACAATCTCGAAGTTGCCCGCGTACTGCTGGCGGCAATGGCTCGCCAGCCCGGCATACATCTGCGGATCGACGCCCTTGACCGGCTTCAGGATGCTGACGTCGGGAGCAAAGCCCTCGCTCTTCGGCCGCCGCTTCCAGTAATGCGCGAAGTCCCGCGTCCCCCACCATGCCAGCAGCAGATACGCCAGCCCGGCAAGCGTCAACAGTGTAGTGATCGCCTCAATCGCTGTGGCCATGAAGCTAGTCTATCGAACCTCGGCGCCGGCTTACTCGTACCGCAGCGCCTCAATCGGATTCAGGTTCGCCGCCTTCCAGGCCGGATAGATTCCGAACACTAATCCAATCCCGCAGGAACTCAAAAACGCCACCAGCATCCAGACAGCCGACAGCGCCGCCGGGAACAGAATGGACACGCCTAACGCAAGAGCGCTCCCCACGCAGAGGCCGATGACGCCGCCCACCGCGCACAACGTCATCGCCTCCAGCGTGAACTGCGTCAGAATGGTCTGCTTCGTCGCTCCAATCGCCTTGCGTATCCCGATCTCGCGCGTTCGTTCGGTCACGCTCACCAGCATAATGTTCATCACGCCGACACCCCCCACCAGCAGTGCTACGCTCGAAAGAGAAACCAGCAACAGAAAAAGTCCGCTTGTAACGTTGTTCCACAAGCGTGTCAGCGAGTCGGTGCCGAAGATGGCAAAGTTGTCTGGTGCCGCATTCGCGACCTTGCGCCGCCGCCGCAACAGTTCAGTCAACTCGTCTTCTACCAGCGAGCGGTTCTTCGGATCGTCATACTTCAGCGTGATCCAATAGTCCAACTGCTCCGGATGCATGTAGTGAAACGTCGTGATCGGAAAATAGGCATGGTTGTCCTGCGGATTCTTTCCCCCGCCGAACGCCTGCTTCTGTTTGTCCAGCACGCCGACGACAGTAAAGACCATTCCCGCCGCCTGCACCTCTTTGCCCACAGCGCTCTGGCCTGGAAACAGTTCATCTGCGGTATCGCTACCCAGAACCGTCACCTCTGCGGCACGTTCCTGATCACCCCCGTTGAAGAACCGTCCCTCGCGCATATCCAACTCGCTGACGTCCTTCTGCGCCGGGGTATCGCCTTCAAGGATCGTGCCCTGCATACTCTTGCCGCCGCCCTTGATCGAGGTCACACCCGCTCGGTCGGGCGAGTTGTTATCCGTATATTGCAGCGCAGGCGAGACCGCGACCACATGCGGCAGCTCGCGCATCGCCATGGCGTCGTCGTAGGTCAGTTGTTTGCGGGTCAACATCTCGGTCGTGGGCCGCTGGCCAAACACCGGGAAGCGAAAGACAAATAATACATTCGACCCCAGTGACTTCACCAGGCCTTCGACCCTGCTGTTGAGCCCATTGACCACCGACGAGATAATGATCACCGTCATCACGCCAATGACGATTCCCAGAATCGTCAGCCCGCTGCGCAGCTTGTTCGTACGCAGTGTGTCCAGCGCCATCACGACCGTCTCTTTGCCATCGCTAATCCGCATAACTTGCCTTCCCGATCCTAATCAGCACGCAGCGCCACAATCGGATCCAGTTGCGCAGCCTTCCGCGCCGGATACACCCCAAAGAAGACGCCCGTCGACGTCGCCATGAACAGTCCCGCAAGCACGCTCCACAACGCAACGGTAGAGGGAAATCCAGCCACCAGCGTGATGACCTGCGCCACAATGATGCCGCCAATCACACCGAAGGCTCCCCCCACCAGCGCCATCGTTCCCGACTCGATCAAAAATTGCAGCAGTATGTCCTTCGGCCTCGCGCCCAGCGCCTTCCGGATGCCAATCTCGCGCGTCCGCTCGGTGACACTCACAAGCATGATGTTCATAATCACGATGCCGCCCACCACCAGCGAGATCAGCGCAATCGCTCCGGCAACCACACCAAACGAGTTCGTAACCGTGCTGAAGAACCCGACCAGCGTGTTGTTCGTGTCCAGCTCAAAGGAGTCCGGTGCTCCCGGCAGATCATGCCGCTGCGACCTCATCAACACGCGCACTTCGTCGGCCGCATCCTCCAGTATCGGTCCCGCGGAGCCCGCCTTCACATAGATCGTAAGCGTCTTCTGCGTCCCATAATTTTTTTGATACGAGGTCAGAGGCACACCAACCCAGTTGTCCTGGCTTTGCCCAAAGGTGCTGCCCTGTTTCTCGCTGATGCCGATGATCGTATACGGCGTCCCGTCGACGCGCAGCTCCTGCCCCAGCGGATTCTGACCGGGAAACAGGTGGTCCTGAATGTCCGTCCCAATGATGGCCACATTGGAGGCGCGCTCCTCGTCTGCCTCGGTAAAACCGCGCCCCTGCTCGATGTTCAGGTTCTGCAATGACGGCATCTGCCACGTATAGCCGCGAATCTGAGTATCGGTGACCGACTGCGTTCCATTTACAATCGTGCCTGTGGTCGCCTGCTGCGCCCCAATGCCAACGCAGCGCTTGCAATTTTCCCTGACGTAGAGAAAGTCGGAGTAGAGGACGTTCTTTCTCTTCTGATACCGCTGATACTCTTCGGAACTGGTAATGATCTGCGGCATCTTCGACACCGTAAACACATCCGCCCCGTAGCTCGAGAACTTCGTTGTGACGTAGGTGTTCGCGCCGTTGACCAGCGTCACCACGGCGATGACGCTGGCCACGCCGATGACGACCCCCAGCAGGGTCAGGATCGACCGGAGCTTATTGGCCCACAGCGACTGCAGCGCGATTTTGACGGCCTCTTTGAATTCCATCGATATCCGTTCCGGGGGTTCCGATTGAGACTACCAGCCCAGCGAGAGCAAAGCGAGAGGCCAGCCAAAGTCTTATACGGAATGAGATAGCGGTTAGTTCGCCGCCAAATGGGGCTATCTGCGATACACTCAACCTTGCAGGCGGCTGGATGATCGCTGCCGTCCGCGCCGCAAGGTGTCGGACGGGGGAGGAAAGTCCGAACTCCGCAGGGCAGTGTGCCGGATAACGTCCGGGACGGCCGCTTCAAGGCGGCTGGACGGCAAGTGCAACAGAGAACATACCGCCCGCCTCGCGCAAGCGGGGAAGGTAAGGGTGAAAAGGTGCGGTAAGAGCGCACCGCGCGGCCAGTAATGGACGCGGCAGGGTAAACCCCACACGGAGCAAGACCAAATAGGCAGGGATCGCACCGCTCCTCTTCAGGCGGGCGAGCGTATCGGCCCGATGCGTCCAGGCGAAGAGACCGGCGGCGAGCGAAAGCTCCATGCCAGAGCCGAAACCTGCGGGTAGGTTGCTGGAGCGGCTCAGTAATGTGCCGCCTAGAGGAATGATCGTCTAAAACAAAATTCGGCTTACGGGCCGTCTGCAAACCTAATGGCCCCGAAGATCGCAAACCGGTCCCGGGGCCATCCTTCTTTTGAAGCCTTCTTTTGAAGGATCACTGCTCAGGCTGCTTCCTCATGCGTATTGCTCGCAGGCAGCAGCAGACCCTCAATCATCGGGCCGCATCTCCAGAACAATACCGCGGCCACCAACAGCACAAGGATGTGCGCGAGATTTGAAATAATCCCCGTCCACTCAATGGGGAGCAGAGCCATGTGCGTTCCTGGAAAGGCATGGCTCAATTTCATCCGTTGAGAGAGCACAAATACCTGCACGGGAAGGTTAACCAAAGAGTCATTCAGCGCCACAATGATTTGAAGCAATGCAATAGCGCGGCTCACAAGGAGCACTATGTCTCGTCTTGACATGTGTGATTTTCACCTTGAAGCCACGATAAGTGATGTCATTTCGAATGGAAAGCAAGAATCTGGAAAAAAGCCGGAGCCTGATTCAGACCGGCTGTACTCAGCGCATCGGTGCATAATACCCGGAACGAACCGTAAGCTTCTCCACCCGATCAGGCCCCATCAGTTCAATGCGGTGAAACGAGCCATCGTGCTTCAATTCCGGCGGTTTATAGATAATGCGATATTGGTTGCGAAGGTTCGCTTCGATCTCGCGCAGATCGTCGTCTACGCCATCCGCGGACTGGTTGTAGCTAAAGACGCGGCCGCCCGTCTCCCGTGCCAATTGAGCCAGTGTTCCCGAACCCGCCGCGTCAAATTCGGACCCTGCCTCCGCGCGAAAGGTGTAGATGACGGTATCGGTACTCTGGCACATATCGACTGCCTGTTTCAGCGAGACACGGCTGGCATCGTCGTCGCCGTCTGAAAACAGCATGATGAAGTTGGCGCTGGCCGCATGATTGATTCTGCCGAACTGGTAATGGCAGGTGGCATAAAGAACGTCGAAGAGGGCTGTCGTGTTGCCCAGCAGGCTGACATCGCTCGCGGTGGACCCGCGGATGGCTGTGGCAAGTGCAGCGGGATCGCTGCTCCAGGGCTGCAAAATCTCGGATCGATCGCCAAATTCCACGACGATGGCCTGATCGGTCTGTTGCCGCAGGACCGACTCAGCGTACTCCCCTGCGATCGTGCGAATCGTTGCATGCTGTTCGTGCATGGACCAGCTTGTATCCACCAGAATGGCGGCGCGAATGGGATAGTCTCGCAGCAATTTGAAGGCAAGGACCTTACGCGGCGGCTTCCCTTTGTCGAGAAGACGCAGCTCATCGAGCTTCAGATCGTTGACGGGGAGACCCATGGCATCAGCCGCATGGAAGTTGAGGATGACTTCATCGACAGAGACGCTGAGGTTGTAAGGCTCCGTCGATTGAGATGGAACTGCCGCAATATTTGTCTGTGAATCGTTGGTCTGCAAATCTGTGCGTTGCGCACCGGCAGCGAGTGAAAAGATCAACAGACCGCAGCTAGTCCAGAAAAAACGCATTGCGTGAAATTCTATGACGGACGCAGCGTTACCGTCCCGCCGGACCGAATAATTTTCACCGACCCAAACCGGCAGAGAAGCTGCCTCTATCGAATCGCCGCCATCGCCGCACGAAAGAGCGTCTCGAAGTCCTGCGCCGCTTCAACATCCTTCGCAATGGCTGTCTCAATCGCCTTCTGCGCAATCGGCCGCGGATAGCCAAGATTCACCAGCGCCGAAAGCACATCGTCGCCAGCCGGGCCATGATGCACGCCCGAAGCTCCAGCAACCGGCACCGCCATATCGTCGAGCTTGTCCTTCAACTCCAGCACCACGCGCTCGGCGGTCTTCTTCCCGATTCCCGGAATCCGCGTCAGCGTGGCGTGATCGCCCGAGCGAATCGCCGTCACCAGCCGGTCGGCAGCGATGCCGCTCAACACCGTGATCGCCAGCTTCGGCCCGATCCCGCTGATGGTCAGCAGCTTCTCGAACAGCCGCTTCTCCTGCATCTCCGCAAAGCCGAACAGCGCGAGCTGGTCTTCGCGGACATGCGTATAGATGTGGAGCGAGGCCTCCGCGCCTTCAGCGGGAAGGCTGGTGAAGGTAGTCACCGAGATCGTGGCTCCATAGCCCACGCCGGCGCATTCAATCACAGCTTCATTCGGACTCTTGGAGAGGAGGCGGCCTCGGAGATGGACGATCATGCTTCGCTGATTGTATCCGGTAAGCCGATTGCAAAAATAACGAGATGCCACCACACAAGCGGGTGCCCATGTCCCGCTTCTGGGACATGGGTTTCAAACGCCGCGACCTGCTACACCAGGAAGAACGCTTTAGAAGTGGTAGCGCAGCGCAAACTCCAGAACCCTCGGATCGGTCGCAGCCGTGGCCTGCCCGTAGGTGCTCGAGCCGAAGTTCGTACCGATGGAAGTGAAGTTCGTGTGGTTGAAGATATTGAACGCCTCCGAGCGGAACTCGAAGAAGTTCGACTTCGTGATGTGAAACTCCTTGTAGAGCGACATATCGAAGACCACCAGCCCAGGCCCCTGGATGCTGCCCGTCGCGCCATTGCCATAGAAACCCGCCTGCGGAGCCTGGAACGCCGCCGTGTTGAACCACTCCTTCTTCGTCTTTGGCCCATGAATGCTGACGCCCGCCACGCGGTCTGCACGCACCGCATTGCCCTGCTTGGAGATGCTCAGCCCCGGCGAAAGCGACGTTCCGCTGCGCAGCGTCGTAATGTCCGAGATCTTCCATCCGCCCAGCGCGCTCCCCTTGAAGCCCTTGGCCTCGCGCAGAAACGGCAGGTTGTAGATCGCCGTCACCGAGAGCGAGTGCGGGAAGTTCAGCCCCTCGGCGTTGCCGTAGTAGCGCGAAGGATTGTAGGGATCGATGGCGCTGAAGGTGCCGCCGACGTGGTCGGTAAGATCGTGCGACCACGTATAGGCCACGGTAAGAAAGAGGTTGGTCGTCACCGGATGGCGCAGGCTCAACTCCAGCGCATTCCAGTTCTGGTTCTGCCGCGAGGTATAGGTGCTGATCGCCGCATAGCCCTGATAGGGCGCGAACTTGTACGGGGTAATCTTGCCCGCATTGATGCTCGGATCGAAGTCGTAGATCCCCGTGTGCGGCGCAGCGTTGTAGTTCCACGTCCCCACCAGGTGCCGCGCCTGGCTCGACGCCCCGGCCACGGAGGCGATCCAGTTGGGCGCGAACTCGTGCTGCAGGCTCAGGCTGTAGGTGTGAACCTGCGTGGCCTGAATGTCCTGATCGGCCGCATTAATCGAGCTGATGGTCGGGGCCTTGGCCGTTCCCGTGCCCACCGGGTCAGGGAAGTTGGCATTCTGCAAATTCGACGACTGCAGCCGCGGAGGATTGATCGCGCAGTTGAACGAGCAGTCCTGGTTGGTGAAGATGCGCGTATAGGTAATGCCATAGCCGCCGCGCAGCGACGTCTTGCCATTGCCGAAGACGTCCCACGCAAAACCCGCAAGCGGCCCGGCGTACCAGACGTGGTCATTCGAGAAGCTGTTCGGCAGCCCGTTCGTCCCATTGGTCACCAGGCCGTTGAGCGGGTTGTAGGACGGAGTCACGGTGATCGTCTGATTGTTATTGACGATGGGAGCGTTCGCCGGATTGAACGCCGAAGGAATGAAGTTCGTCTCCGACTGCGGCGGCCCGTAGGGCAGCGGCATGTGGAACAGGCGGATGCCCGCAGTCAGCGTAAGGTTCCGCGTCAGGTTGATGCGGTCCTCTACATAAGGCGAGATCTCCATCG
>NZ_DATKQC010000405.1:0-5635 GCF_035532915.1 Edaphobacter sp. | reverse complement strand
TTCCAGCTATTCCACCCCATCGGTGGCGTCGCGGCAAGCTGCGTCTGGCCAAAGGCGGGAGCAGCAGAGAGGAGAAAGGTACAGAAGAGGCTGGCGAAAAGACGCATTGAAGAGCTCCTGAAATCGGTTACAAAGTCGCGTCTAAGCATACAACGCTGAGCCTCTCCGAAAAACCAACGCAGTCTTCAAAACACTTCTATGCCCCGTCCACCAACTCCGCATAGACAAACCCATCCCGTTCCACCCGCTCTCCCGCCTCCACCGGAATCTCCTCCGAGAACATAGGCCCTGCCCAGCAGAAGGTGTGGAACTCTCCATTCTCCCCGCACGGATCGACACCCTCAGGCAACTCGGCCAGCAGAGCCGTATCCCACTCCCGCCCCGTAAACTCCGCCGGAACCTTCCTCGGATCGACGCACGTCAGCCTCGCCCGCAGGCCACCCGCCATCATCTGCTCTGCCAGCACATCCGTCGGAATCCCCCAAACCGGAAACACCGGCTCCAGCCCCGTCCCCGCCAGCTTCGCCACCCGGTATGCCCGGATCTCCTCCAGGAAAAGATCTCCAAACGACACCCCGGCAAATCCCTCCCGCACCGCCCGCTCGCACGTCACCGCCATGCGCGCCTCATACTCCTCGTTCGAGCAGGGAAAAGGCAGGTCCACCTTCCACAGCGGCAGCCCAGCCATCTCTGCCTGCCGCTCCAGCAGCTCCTCGCGAAACCCATGGATCGCCACCCGCCGAAACCGCTCATTCACGGTGGTCAGCAAACCGCCCACCTCGAACTCGCCCGCCTGCCGCAAAAGGTGCAGCGCCCAGGCCGAATCCTTGCCTCCGCTCCAGCTCAAAAGAATCTTCTTCATCCCCCTATCAAAGCACGCCCAACCCTCCTCCGCGCAGGTCAGGCCGCCCTCATCTCGCTCGGTCTTGCTTGACGCGGCTGCTACAATTACCCTGGAGGCTGCACGGCAACTGCCGCTGCAGCCGTATTCGTTTAGCGCGATCTAAATCATTTCAAATGAATACTTTATAGGTAAACCATCTGGAATGAAGACTTTGCAATTTAAAGTGTTTGTTATGAAGACTTTGGGTCCTTTTTGGAGGGGGGTGGGTACCCTCCTGCCCCGAAGGGGTGGCGAACGCCCGACGGCTAACTCCAGACGCAAATCGGTATCCAAAGGACACGAAAGTTGAGCACGCCTGTTCTCGATCTTTCACCGCAACTCGGTAGCTTACAGTTGTGTTCAATCCGCCAGTACTAAAGAAGGAGAAACAATAAGATGAAGAGATTCCTCCTCCCCACCGTCTGCGGCCTTCTCATTACGGCAGGCATCGCTCAGGCTCAAATAGCCATCCGCATCGGCCCTCCGGCACCGCGTCGCGAAGTCATTCCTCCTCGCCCCCGCGCCCATCGTGACTGGGTCTGGCAGGGCGGTTACAACCGCTGGGACGGTCAGCGTTACGTTTGGGTTCCCGGAGCCTACGCTGCACCTCCTCGCCGTGGAGCCCGCTGGGTTCCCGGCCACTATCGCCACACTCCCCGAGGCTACTTCTGGGTGGAAGGCCACTGGCGTTAGCCTGCGGTCGCTTTCAGGGCCTTCCTTTTGGAGGGGCCCTGCAAACATTCTCCGAATTTTCCACTTAACTGTCTGTGTACCTGCTACCATCAGGGTGTCGGCGAAATATCGCCTGCAATCAGGAGCATCAAATGGCAAACGGAACAGTAAAATGGTTTAACGACGCAAAAGGCTTTGGTTTCATCACCCCGGAAGACGGTGGCGAGGACCTCTTCGCGCATTACTCGGCAATCAACTCCAGCGGCTTCAAGTCCCTGCAGGAAGGCCAGCGCGTGACCTTCGACATCACCACCGGCCCCAAGGGCAAGCAGGCTGCCAACATCCAGCCCGCCTAACTTCGGCCCTTACCCGCAACAAGAGATTGAAAATAAAAGCTGCATACGGCATGAAAGTGTCGTCTGCAGCTTTTGTTGTATGAAACCCATTGCATAAAACACGACAAGCTTTGATGAATATGCATATAATTTCGAGGTCATGCAGACCAGCCCAGAGATTCGCTGCAAAGAGTGTCACTCTACCAACACGACACGTTCCACCCGCAAGACATTCTTTGAGCGCGTGATCCTGCTTCGTCTAGGGCTGCACCCATGGAAGTGTCTGACCTGCAAACACCGATTCTTTTCCCGAGATCGCGGCCCCAAAAAGCAGAGCAACCGGGATATTCATCCCACGGCTGGAACAATATTGCCAGGTTGATGGCAGTGTTCTCTTAGTCCTTCCCGAAGAGTCTGCAGGTTATCATCGTTAGATGACTGCTGAAGACCGCGCAAAAAATATCAAAGTCCTCATCTTCGATGTCGACGGTGTCCTCACCGACGGCCAGATCTTCGTCATTCCCGGTCCTGACGGCCACGGAATTGAAGCCAAAGGTTTTGCCGCCCACGACGGCCTCGGCATCTCGCTCGCGCGTCTCGGCGGCCTGCGTATCGGCATCATCACCAAGCGCCAATCGCAGACCGTGGCCATTCGCGCCAACGACCTGAAGCTGGAGTTCATCTATCAGGGCCAGTCCCACAAGATGAACGCCATCAACGAGATTCTCGCCAAGGCCGGCATCACCATCGACCAATTGGCCTATGTCGGCGACGACATCATCGACCTTCCGGTGATGCGTGCCTGCGGCCTCGCCATCGCTACCGCCAACGCCCGCGAACAGGTCAAAGCCGTTGCCCACTTCATCACGCTCAATCCCGGCGGAAGCGGTGCGGGACGCGATGCGATTGACTTCATCCTCACGGCTCAGGGTTCGCTCGACAAAGTCATCGAAGAATATCTCGACGAGAGCAATGCTGCTGCCGCAACCGCTGATGTAGGCACCGGTAACATGTAGATAAGCAAGGGGCGTATGGCGGGCAGCGGAAGGGCGAACAAAGATCGAACGGGTTCGCGCTACAATCTCCCCATGCCGCCCGCCGAAATCCCCGCCTCTCTCGCCTGGGCGCATCCCGTCACGGCAGAGTGGTTCGTCAAAAAATTCGGCACTCCAACCGAGCCGCAGGAACAGGGCTGGCCCAGCATTCTCGCGGGGAATACCACCCTCATCTCTGCGCCGACGGGCAGCGGAAAGACTCTCGCTGCGTTTCTCGTCTGCATCGACCGCCTGCTCCGCCAGGCCATCGCAGGAACGCTCGCGCCGTGCACGCAGATCGTTTACGTCAGTCCACTCAAGGCACTGTCCAACGACGTCCAAAAGAACCTCGACCAGCCTCTTCGCGAAATTCAACAACTCGCTCTCGAACGCGGCTATCTTTCCACCGAGATCCGCACCGCAGTCCGCACCGGCGACACGCTGCCCAAAGAGCGCGCCGCCATGCTCCGCAACCCGCCGCACATCCTCGTCACCACACCTGAGTCGCTCTACATCCTGCTCACCGCAGGCAAATCGCGCGAGCATCTTCGTCGCATCAACACCGTCATCATCGACGAGATCCACGCCGTAGCCGACGACAAGCGCGGATCGCATTTAGCGTTGTCGCTCGAACGCCTCGAAGCTCTGGTCTGTGGCGAAAACAGGCTCTCGCCGGGAGCATTTCTCACCGGCCTCTCCACGCCGCCGCTCAGAATCGGCCTCTCCGCGACGCAGAATCCCATTGAACTCGTAGCCAGTTTTCTCACCGGAACTCACGCCACTCGCAAGCCTGCAACCATCGTTCAGGTTGGCCAGCGCCGTCACCTCGATCTCGCCATCGAAGTTCCCAGCGACGAACTCGGCTCCGTCACCAACACCACCATGTGGGAAGAGATCTTCGACAAACTCGCCGCCCACGCGCAAAACCACCGCTCCACATTGGTCTTCGTCAACACCCGCCGTCTCGTAGAAAAGATTGCCTTCGCCCTTGCCGAACGTCTCGGCAGCGAAGACGTGGCCGCGCATCACGGCAGCCTCTCGCGAAATCTCCGACTCGATGCAGAACAACGCCTCAAGCGCGGCGAGATCAAGATTCTTGTTGCCACAGCATCGCTCGAACTCGGCATCGACATCGGCGATATCGATCTCGTCTGTCAGATCAGCACCACCCGCGCCGTCGCCGTGGCCATGCAGCGAGTAGGTCGCGCCGGTCACTGGCGCGGAGCCATCCCCAAAGGCCGCTTCTTCGCCACCACACGCGACGACCTGCTCGAGCAGGCTGCGCTCATTCGCAAGATGCGCGCCGGAGAACTCGACCAGCTTGAAATTCCGCCGCAACCTATCGACGTCCTCATGCAACAGATCGTCGCCTGCTGCGGAGCAGAACCATGGGAAGAAGACACCCTCTACAACGTCCTCCACCGCGCCTATCCCTACCGAGACCTGACCCGCGAGCGCTTCGATGAGCTCATCACATTGCTCCACGAAGGCATCGAATCCAGTCGCGGACGCTACGGCGCTTATCTGCTCCGCGACGGCATCCAGCGGCAGCTCCATCCTCGTCGCGGTGCGCGCATGATCGCTATTTCCAACGGCGGCAGCATCCCCGATGCTGCGCTCTTCAACGTCATCCTTCAGCCCGATGGTGTGCAGATCGCCACGCTCGACGAGCACTTCGCCGTCGACTCCAGCCCAGGCGATGTTGTTCTCCTCGGCAACACAAGCTGGCGCATCCAGCGCATCGAGGCCGCAGGCCGCGTCCTCGTCGAAGACGCCCACGGCGCATCGCCGACGCTGCCTTTCTGGTTCGGCGAAGCCCCGCAGCGCACGGCAGTTCTATGCGATGGCGTCGGCGAACTGCGCGAACAAATCTCTGCCCTTACTCCCAATGTTCCTCCCGGATACATCTCCCCGTCTCAACCGGAGGTGGCTGCCGCCACAGCATGGCTCATGGAAGAGTGTGGCGTCTGCGCCAGCGGAGCCCAGCAACTGATCGCCTACATCGTCACCGGGCGAGCGGTCCTCGGCGCTGTTCCCAGCAAGACCACCATCATCGCCGAGCGCTTCTTCGATGAAGGCGGAGGCATGCAACTCATCCTTCACGCTCCCTTCGGAGGCCGCATCAACAAGGCCTGGGGCCTTGCTCTGCGCAAGCGCTTCTGCCGCGGCTTCAACTTCGAACTACAGGCCGCTGCGACTGACAATGGCATCAACATCTCGCTCGCCGAGCAGCACAGCTTCCCGCTCTCCGACGTCTTCCAGTTCCTCACCGAACAAACCGTCAAGGAACTTCTCGAACAAGCGGCCATCGCGTCGCCCATCTTCAAAACTCGCTGGCGCTGGGCCGCCGGACGCAGCCTGCAACTGCTTCGCTTCTGCAAGGGCAAGCGCATTGCTCCGCAAATTCAGCGCACCCGCTCCGAAGATTTGCTCGCGAACGTCTTTCCACAAGCCGCAGCCTGCTTTGAGACCATCGTCGGTGATATTCAGATTCCCAACCATCCTCTCGTCGATGAGGTCATGCAGGACGTGCTGCAGGAGGCGATGGATCTTGAAGGCCTGATTGAAGTCCTCAAAGGAATCAAAGAGGGAAGCATCCGCTGTCTTGCCGTTGACACTCCGGTCCCCTCGCAATTCGCGCACGAACTTATCAACGCCAATCCCTACGCCTTCCTCGATGACGCGGGACTGGAAGAACGCCGTGCCCGCGC
>NZ_DATKQC010000404.1:0-6501 GCF_035532915.1 Edaphobacter sp. | reverse complement strand
CCCCGGTTCATTGGGGCGGTGACAACGGCAGTTGGGATTACCGCACCGGCCGGTTGTGGGGGTAATGGAGCCGGGGCGAAAGTCACCCAGATCCGCGATTTGACTCAAAAGAGCAGCCTTTTGGACAAGCAACATCGCCATCGGATCGGTCATCGGGAGCCTCGTCACCGAGCGTATCATATCCGCACGGCCAGGAGGCGCAAGAAAAGAGATCCGCGGCATTCTCACTTTTGTGTCGCGCACCCTGTGTTTGGCCGTACGCATACTCTCATCTGTTTTGTGTATATAATGTTCCGGTGATAAAAGCCTTTCGGCGGGCCTTCACGTTGGCTTCGATGTCGATGGTTCTCGTCATGCTCCTTTTCCAAGCGCCGCAGTCCGCATATGCCCAAACCGCGACGGACGTGTACAAGGTTAAGGCTGCATTTCTCTTCCACTTCGCCCAACTTGTCGACTGGCCCTCCGACGCTTTTAACTCCGGAGATCAATCCTTAAATCTGTGTATCTTCGACGACGAGCCGCACCTTCAGGAACTGCAGAGCGCGCTAGAGGGCAAACCTATCGGAACTCGGGTGGTGCATGTGCGCCGGCTGCGTCAGACGCAACCTTTGCAGGGTTGCAGCATCCTCTTCCTTGGCCGGAATGAGGGTCGGCGCCAGAGCGCAACCCTTAGGAGCTTACACGGCCAGCCAGTTCTAACGGTCGGTGAATCCAATAACTTTCTCTCAGAGGGAGGGATCATTCGGCTTCATCTCGTGCAGGATAAGGTCCGCTTCGATATCAACGTGGGCGTAGCCGATTCATCGCGCCTCAAAATCAGCTCTCGGCTCCTTCTTCTCGCCAGTTCCGTAACTCTTGGCGACCAGGCGAAAGGCGGACAGTGAAGTGATGCACGTCAGGAACTTATCTATCCGCGTCAAGCTCACTCTCCTGATTCTCTTCGCCAGCGGACTTGCAGTGCTGCTTGCTTCCTTTGGCTTCGGCATCTACGAGAGCGCAAATTACCGTTCGAGCGCCGTCCGTGAACTCACCGCCTTAGCCGATACCCTTGGCGTCAATTCTGCTGCTTCTCTGGCATTTGAAGACAAGAAGGCTGCCCAGGAAATGCTGGGCGCACTGGCTATCGAACCGCATGTCTTAATTGGCCGCCTCTACGACAACGATGGGAATAGCTTTGCAGAATACCGCAGCCCCAATTGTGGTCAGAACGGAATCATCCTTTCAGGTCTGCGCCCCGACGGCGCTTATTTCGACCGCACGTCACTCGTACTTTTCCGAGGCGTACTACTCAATGGCCAACGCACAGGATCGATCGCCCTGGTTTTCGATCTGGGCGAACTTCGCTCCCAACGTTTGGAATACGTTAAGATCGCTGCGCTCGTTCTTGTGCTCTCGGTCCTGGTCACATTTGTAGCTTCGTTGCGCCTCACAGTCTCCATCGGGGCTCCCTTCGTGCAGTTAGCCGCCGTCGCACGTCAAGTCTCAACTGAGAAGGATTACTCGGTCCGCGCCAAAGTCGGCGCAGGCGGCGAGGCTGGACTCCTGATTCGTTCGTTCAACGAAATGCTTTCCCAGATTGAGAGTTCCAACAATCAGCTTCGCCAACAGCGCGAGCATCTGGAGGAGCAAGTTGAGTTTCGAACCTCCGAATTGGTCGCGGCCAGCGCGGAGCTGCGGGAAAGCGAAAACAAGTACCGCGTGTTGTTTGAAGACTCAGCGGATGCAATCTGGCTTATCGATAGTAAGGGCTATGTAGACTGCAATTCTGCTGCATTGCAGCTATTCGGATTCTCTACCAAATCCGAGTTCACCCACCCTGCCGACATCTCACCCCCGAACCAGCCCGACGGCAGGTCATCTCGGATAGCTGCCGAAAAGAGGATTGCCGCCGCATTTCTGAAGGGGAAGGAGCGATTCGAGTGGCTGCATAGACGCAAGAATGGCGAACTATTTCACGCCGAGGTATGCCTCGCGGCAATGAAGCTGCAAGGGCGCCCAATGCTTCTGGCCACCGTGCGCGATATCACAGAGCGCAAAATTGCAGAGGAGCGAGTGCAGTTTCTTGCTTATTACGACGCATTAACCGGCCTCCCCAACAGGACGCTGCTGGAGGATCGAATATCCAAAGCGCTTGCCAGTGCTCGCAGGCGGAAGGAAGGTGTAGCGGTTTTATTTCTCGATCTTGATCGATTCAAAATCATTAACGATACACTGGGCCATTCAACAGGCGATGCCCTCTTGCAGGAAGTTGCAGCGAGGCTTAAGGGGTGGGCACGCGAACAAGATACGGTTGCACGTGTAGGCGGCGACGAGTTCGTCGTGCTCTTGACCAGCATAGCGCAGGCCTCAGATGCATCGGTGGCAGCTCAGCGCGTCATAAGCGCGTTAACTGCCGATTTCTCTGTTATGGGTAACTCGATCAACGTCACATGTAGCATCGGGATCAGCATGTTTCCTGAGAACGGACGAGACAGCGAGGCGCTTGTTAAGAACGCGGATGCTGCCATGTACAGCGCCAAACAGAAGGGTCCCAACAATATCCAGTTCTTCACGAAAAGCATGAACGACCAGATGGTAGAGAAATTGACATTGGAGAGCGGATTGCGCTTGGCGCTCGACCGAGAAGAGCTCTTTCTCATGTACCAGCCTCAGATGGATATTGCGACCGGTGAGATCGTTGGCGTGGAAGCCTTGCTCCGTTGGCAACATCCGGAATTCGGCCTCGTGCCACCAGATAGATTTATCCGAATCGCCGAGAATACCGGCTTGGTTGTGCCAATCGGTGAATGGGTCCTCAGGACTGCCTGCGCGCAAGCTCGGATATGGCAAGACGAAGGACTTCCGGGAGTGCAAATTGCAGTAAATGTTTCTGCAGTTCAGTTTCGCCAGGACGGCTTCCGCGATCACATTAGAAGTGTCTTTTATGAGACCGGACTCGCTGCTCAGTACCTCGAATTGGAGCTGACAGAGAGTCTTTTGCTATCCAATGCGGACGTGATGTTCGCCGTGCTCCGGGAATTGAAGGAAATGGGGTTGAGTCTTGCAATTGACGATTTTGGTACCGGCTACTCCAGCCTCAGTTACCTGAGACAGTTTCCGGTGAGCAAACTGAAGATCGATCGTTCCTTTATCCAAGACGTCGCGATCAACCCAGACGGTGCAGCGATCACAGCCGCAATCATCGGAATGGCAAAGAACCTCAACCTAAGAGTGATCGCCGAAGGTGTCGAGAATGAGGCACAGTTGTCCTTTCTCCGCACACATCAATGTGACGAAATTCAGGGCAACTACTTCAGCCGTCCAGTGTCGGCGGACAAAGTTGCCGAAATGCTTAGAGGCAACAAGATTGAATCCACCCCATCGCCAAGGCCCGCTGAAATGTGATTTTTCGGCAAGCCTGCGTGTAGGCGTAGAACGCGACTAAGGCTTGGGCGATTTGGCGGCACAAGGCCCGGGTGCAAGCTTCTGGTTGACGGTGTCCACGGAGAAGGCCTGTGGATCGAACTCATCGCCGACCCATTCGCGCATTTCCTCATGCTGCTCGTGGTTCGGGTCGGCGAGTGCATCGAGGAGGTTGTAAAAGCCAGGGATGCCGCCGCAGTCGTCGGGGGGACATGCGAGATTGCCATCGATGCAGATTGGATAGCTCATATCAAAGAGGAGAGGCAGTCGCTTTTCAAGGACTACTGCGTGCTCCCAGTTATCGCCGAAATCGTATGTGTAGATCATTTTGGCGCCAGGGTTCCGGAGTACGCTGTTGAGCTTGATCGTGCGCTCATTTTCAACCGGGAGCATTCCCATGGCGAAGTCCTCGGGATCTGGTTTTCCGATGAGCCGGTCGCCTGCGCAAAATTGGTGCATATGGCCGTCGTGCCAACCCATTGCTGTTTGCAACACATCGTGAAGCTTCGCCAGAGTGATCGATGCGGGAACAACCAGGCGCCGCCAGATGGGTGGTTTCGTGCCAAGCAGCGTGACCTTTATTTGATAGACATCCTGAGCAGCGTTGCTTTTCTTGATTGCCATATCAGCTCTCTTTCGATGATAAGATACGGCGCACTGAGGTGCGGCCGATGTTGAGGCGGCGTGCGACTTCCGATTTGCTGCAGGCCGGAGCGACGGAGTTTGTGCACCTGATCGGCATGGAGGGAGGCGGTGAGCGGCCGACCCAGGCGCTTGCCGTTTGCCGGACGTGCGTCAGCCCTGCACGGCCACGTTCGCGCAGGATTTCTCAGGGGTTTCACCTTCTTCGGTTTAAGCGATGGGCCTCGGTGGTCACGTTAAAACCGGCCACTTGTGGTCAGTTCAAAACCGGCCACTTTGCGTGGGCCAGACGTGATTGTTTTACCCTGCCGCAGTCAGTCTGAGCAAGGCGTGGAGTTGCGCAGTGGCAGCTGCCGGCGTGGTAAGTTTGTAATCGTTCCGCCGGGGTCGCGCCCTGCGGAGCGATCCAGAGCCGACTTGCCGGGGCTGGCTCCGCAGGAATCGGTGATCGAAGTCCTCTGCTGTTTGGCCGCAAGGCCGGATGGTGGAGGGTTTCGTGTCTTCTGCCAGATTCCTATGGTGAGGCTCCGGACGAGGCCTCTGGATCCGAGTTTGCGACGCCGCCGGGCGTTCTTTGCCCGGCATCCTTATTGCTTTTGTCTTTGCCTTTGTTTTTGTCGTTGTCATTGCGTCCCTCCCGCGGCGCCGGTTTTGGTGCGCCAACTGCGCGGTCCGCACTTGAGCACATGGCCGTGGTGCAGCAGGCGGTCGAGCATGGCGGTGACGGCGGCGCTGTCGCCGAGTAGCTTTCCCCAGTCATCAACCGGCCGGTTCGACGTGATCAGCGTGCTGGCCCGCTCGTAGCGACGCATGATGATTTCGAGCAGTTCCTCGGCGGCCGTGACCGGCAGTTTGCGCATGCCGAGGTCATCGATGACCAGCAGCGGCACGGTCGACAACAGTTCGACGTGCTCCTTGCGCTTGCCGTCGAGCGTAGCATCGGCCAACTCCTCCAGCAGTACGTGCGCCTCACGGTAGAGCACGCGATAGCCTTGCTGGATCACGGCGTGGCCGATGGCTTGGGCGATGTGGCTCTTGCCGCTCCCAGGCGGGCCTAAAAACAGCGCGTCTTCTCGCTTTCCGACCCAGGCGGCAGCAGCCAGATCGAAGATCAGGGCGCGGTTCATCTTGGGGTTGAACTGGAAGTCGAAGTTGTCCAGGCGCTTGTCGTTGTCGCGGAACTGGGCCTGCTTGTGCCGGCGGTCGAGCAGCCGTTTGCCGCGGCAGGCCAGTTCGTCGGAGACCAGCGTGGAGATCAGGTCGATGGGCGCCATGTTGTCTGTTTGCGCTTGCTGCAGCCGCGTTTCCAGCACGGCCACCATGCCGCCCAGCCGCAGTTGATGCAGGGCGCGATTCAGTTCGATCAGATTCATAGAGTGTTTTCCTCGAAGTCGATGCGTTGTTGGATCAGGTCGCGATACTCGGTCAACTCGCGGATGAGTGGGTCGATCTGGTGCAGTGCGATCTGCGCCGCCGGATGGCGCTCCAGATAGCGGCGCACGAAGCGATACTCGGCGATGCGCAACTCCAGCGCCGCCGCGCAGGCGTCCTCGCAGGCCGCGGCGCCGTATTTCTTCACCAGGTTGAGCACGCCCTGGATGCGGCGCACGCTCTCTTCCGGCTTGCGTTCGTACATTGCGTCCGAGAGCGCGCCGATGTTCCGGCCGGCTTTGTGGGCGCGGGCCAGCAGCGCCAGCGTTCCTACGGGCGTGCGCCGCGGCCGATCCTCGTCGCGGATGCGATGCCCGCCACGCTTCTGGCTCAGATGCTCGCGCAGCAGTTCGCCCGTGCGCGGATCGAGCAGGCGCACGTACATCGCATCCCACTGCACGTGAACCTCGCGGCCGATCCAGCCGGGCGGCGCTCCGTAGTAAGCGGCTTCGACCTCTACGCAGCCATCCAGGTGAACGGTTCGCTTGCCGTACTGGTAGTAGCGGAACGGCTCCAGCGGCAGCGGCTTCAAGTGCGGCTTCTCTTCTGCGAACATGGCCGCCACCTGCCGCTTGGTGCGGCCGTGGATGCGCTTGTCCGCCCAGCGTTCTTCCCAGTGGTCGAGATACGTCTGAGCCTCTTCCAGACTCTCGAAGCGCTTGCCCTTGAGCGGCGTTATTTGCGCATGGGCGACGCCGGACTCAACCTTGCCTTTTCGATCTGGATCCCGCACTCGGCATGGCAGCGCGGTCACGCCGTAGTGCGCCAGCACGTCGCGATAGAGGGGATTCAGTTTTGGATCGTAGATGTCGGCGGCGAGTACGCCCTCGCGAAGATTATCGAGAACGACGATCGACGGAGCACCGCCCAGCCGGCGGAAAGCCTTCTCGTGCAGCTCGGCCCAGGTGCGGGCGCTCGATCGGAACACGAGCAGCCGCACCGATTTGCGGCTGTACCCGAGTGTCATCACGAACAGCCGTGTGCGCCGGTACTTACCCGTCTCCGCATCGCACACCATCGGGCCCG
>NZ_DATKQC010000403.1:0-3760 GCF_035532915.1 Edaphobacter sp. | reverse complement strand
CCGTCGAAGCGCACGTAAATCGTCTTGGCCGCGCGCACCGCAACCACGCGGTCGGTTGAGAACTCGTGGAGCGGAAGCGGCAGCAGGCGCGGGCGCTCTTCGGCAAGAACCTCGGCGACGGTGCGATTGCGATCGTCCGGCCATGGCCGCTGGTGCGCCACCTCGTCGCGCCACTTCAGCGCCTGGCGGTTGCACTCCTCCAGCGTGGTGAACGTGCGCGCCGCCCAGAACGAGTCGCGCACGAACCGTATCGCGCGTTCCACACGCCCTTTGGAGAGAGTCGTCAACTGTACCGCATGAGAGCGGTGGGCATAGACATTTTCGGGTAACGCATCCCTTCCATCCCCTGTTCGGTCGTGAATTCGAACTGATCGAATATCACAAAACCTGGGGAGAGGATCGCGTGTTCTTCCGTGACAGCGAGGACCATGTGCAAGCGATTGTGGCGAGTTGTACGGATGTCGGAGGCGTCGACCCGTTCATAGAGATCGCCGCCGGGCGATCTTTCTTCCGGTACGAAGACTTAGTCAGACTGGCGGACCTGCTGGAGGGACTTCGATGAGCACCGCAGCGCAGGAATGTAAAGACAATAACGCCTCTATTGTAAAGAAAACTGCGCCGCATCGCAAGCCGGATCATGCAGAGCAATGGCCAAATAATGGCTATTTATTGCCAATAGAAACCGTCGTCTGGCGAAAGAAAAGGCTTGACAATCGGCCACTGTTGGACATAATTATATTTACATACTTTCTGCCAGGAGACGCCCATGCCGAAACCGCCGCCCGACGACGCCAAACTGCGCAGTCTGCGCGAGCAGGGCGCCGTAAATCCACGCCCCCAAGCCGTAACCGACGACGTGTTTGCCGCCAGCGAGTTCTTCGATCCCCGCGACCTGGTTCAGGTCAAGTACGAGATGTTGCGCCGCGTCGAGAAGGAAGGGCAATCGGTGACCGAGGCTGCCGCAAAGTTTGGTTTCTCGCGGCCGTCGTTCTATCAAGCTCAGTCTGCCCTTGCGCAGCGCGGTTTGGCCGGTCTGATCCCACTCAAGCGCGGGCCCAAACAGGCGCGCAAGTTCAGTCCGGAGGTCCTGGAGTTCGTGCAGCAGGAGCGCCGAGCCGATCCATCCTTGAGCGCTCGAGATCTGGCCGGACGAATCGAGGAACGCTTCCAGGTGACGGTGCACCCACGAACGATCGAGCGTGGCCTGGCCCGCGATCAAAAAAAACTCCGGCAGCCGACATGAGTTCAGCAGTAGCCAGCACAACGACGAACTGGTTGCTCATTACGAGCAGCTACGAAAGGATGCACTGTCCCCCGCGGCTGCTCGCCGCTCCCCGGCGCCGGGTTTGGCGCTGTTTCTGCGTAAAGGAATGGCGGCCTGGATGCGAGCTTGGTCGACTTGTACGCCTAAAACTGTGGCAGAGGTTACCTCGCCAGCAGCTGCCACTCCATCTTGTCCGCAGGACATCCGGGCGCAACTGGCTGTCCTTCTGGCGGGCCTGATACTCAGTCAACAATTGGAGGCCACCACATGAGAGCAGACGCGCATCAAAAAGTGAACGCCGACCATCTCCAGCGCAACGCGTACCTCTACGTCCGGCAATCCACGCTTCGGCAAGTGTTCGAGAACACAGAGAGCACGATGCGCCAATATGATTTGCGTCAACACGCGCTGGCCTTGGGCTGGGCGCCTGAGCAGATCGTGGTGATCGACAATGACCTCGGACAATCCGGCGCTTCGGCCGTAGGGCGCGAGGGATTCCAACATCTGGTGACCGAGGTGAGTATGGGACACGCCGGCATTGTGTTGGGCCTGGAAGTATCGCGCCTGGCACGGAACTCAACCGACTGGCACCGTCTGCTCGAGATCTGCGCGCTCACGGACACATTGATTCTGGATGAAGACGGCGTCTACGATCCCGCGCACTATAACGACAGACTTCTCTTGGGATTGAAGGGTACATTATCGGAGGCCGAACTTCACGTCATCAAAGCTCGCTTGCAAGGCGGCATTCTGAATAAGGCTCGGCGCGGTGAATTGGAATCTGCGTTGCCGGTCGGATTAACTTATAACCCGGCGCACCAACCGGTTCTGGATCCGGACAAGCATGTCCAGGAAAGTTTGCGGTTCTTCTTTGACACGTTTGATCGCACGGGATCGGCCATGGCAACCATGAAGACGTTTCACCAGCGCGGCCTCCTGTTTCCTCGTCGCTTGCGAAAGGGCCCCCAGAAAGGTGACCTGGTCTGGACCGAACTGACGCACAGTCGCGCTTTGCAGGTGCTGCATAATCCACGTTACGCGGGCGCCTTCGTCTATGGGAGGAAGCGCGTGCGCAAGAAAGCCGATGGCAGCGAAACATGCCTGAAGCGCCCGCGCGATCAATGGATCTTGTTGCCGGATATGCATCCAGGTTACATCTCGTGGGAGCAGTACGAAGAGAATCAACGTCGGCTGAGCGAGAATGCCCAGGCGCAGGGCGATGATCGTCGCAAGAGTCCACCACGGGAAGGTCCAGCCTTGTTGCAAGGGCTGGTTCTATGCGGTGTCTGCGGGAGGCGAATGACAGTTCGCTACCACAGTCGCGGCACGCGGCCGGTGCCCGATTACCTTTGTCAGAGAGACGGCATCGAGCACGGTAAGCCGATCTGCCAGAGCATCAATGGCGAGCAGATCGATAAGGCCATCGGCGAACTGTTGATTCAAACCATGACGCCCATGACGCTCGACATCGCCCTGGCGGTGCAACAAGAGCTCCGGACTCGTTTGGATGAGGTAGATCGGTTGCGCCGCAAACAAGTCGAGCGAGCGCGTTACGAAGCCGACCAGGCTCAACTCCGGTACATGCACGTGGACCCGGCCAACCGGCTCGTTGCCGATACTCTGGAAGCGGAATGGAACGGCAAGTTACGCGCCTTGAATGAAGCACAACAAGAGTACGAGCGGTTGCGCCAAACCGATCATCTCGCTATCGACGAGGCACAACGAACTCGTATCGCAGCGCTGGCCAGCGACTTTCCGCGCTTGTGGCAAGACCCTAACACGCCTGATCGCGAAAGGAAACGAATGGTTCGACTGCTGTTGGAAGACGTCACACTGCTTAAGAGAGAGCAGATCCAAGTCCATGTTCGGTTCAAGGGAGGAGTACTGAAAAGCCTTTCCTTACAGCCTCCTCTCAGCGCTCCATATCTAAGAAAGACACCCGCTGTTATCGTCCGCGAAGTGGATCGACTTTTGGATCAGCACACAAACAGAGAGGTCGCCGCGATCCTGAATGAAAAGGGCTTGCGATCAGGGTCGGGACGACCGTTCACCGTGATGGCGATAATCAACATCCGGCGCCATCATGGACTGCGGGATTGTTGTCAAAGGATGCGCGACCTCGGATTACTGACCATCCAACAGATAGCCGAGCGGCTCGACATCGGGGCCTCTGCTGTTAAGGACTGGCGTGATAGAGGCTTGTTGCGGGGACACCGCTACAATGACAAAGGGCAATGCTTATATGAACTGCCGGCAGACGATCTGCCCGGCAAATACAAAAGGAAGAGCGCATACTTGGTCGCGAACGGAAATGTTCGCGCATCTGCCAAAGGAGTGCAGTATGAAGCCTGAGCCTTTTGATTTCCCGCCCGTACCTGACAAGGCCTTGGCTCGAAGTGATAATGCCCAGCGATTTCCAACAACCGCGGGTTGAAGTGGACTAGATTGCCGCGGCGCTCCAGCACCGCCGACTTGAGATTGTCGTAGAGAAGAACT
>NZ_DATKQC010000402.1:0-4743 GCF_035532915.1 Edaphobacter sp. | reverse complement strand
AGGGAGTGCTGGGTTCACGAAAACCCAGTGTTCATCAACACTTTTAGAGCATCCTTTCTTTTTTCACCAGACAAATCGTGAATAATCCAGGCTAGGCGGGTCGACAAGGGTACGCATGAGATCCTGCGCTTATATAACCCTCAGGTAATCAATGGGCAACAAACTACGCGCACGCTGGCAGATTTTGGTTCAAAGAGGGCGAGCGTACTTGTCCGAGTAATTGCTATTCCCAGAGTCGGAGATGGACGCGCATCAAAATTTGAAGAATTGGTTAGCCGCATTGTTCAAGCGACCAACTGGCAGAATGAAATAGCGGCGTCGGATTTATGCGCGAACGACTTCGAGCAGGTTCGATTACAGCGCGAGTTTCGGCGACTCGGATATGAATACTTAAGGAAAAGACAATCCAAAGCCGAGATTCGAAGATTATTTGGGATACACAGACGCTTCTTATTTAAGAGAGAAGAACTTGCAAAAACGGTAGCGGCATGTGAACTCGACCCGTATTTTGTTCGTGAAGGTACTGAGAGGCTTTTCGAGCCCGATCTATACGCACGCATCTTTGACGGTCGGCCCGCGAAGACATACCTCGCGATGGCGCACCTCGGAAGACTGGTACGGGCTGGCAGTAGAGGCCGCCCCGAGTGGGGTTACGCTCGGTGGGTTGTCATAAATCATGCGTGGCGAAATCTGAAGCACGATGTCGGATCTGAGCCCGGACGCGCAAAATTCATGTACATTTGTGAACGGAAAGACCAAGAGAAGCAACTCAGGCCGCTTGAGCACTTTGTCTTGCATACATACCGTGCGGCGTCAGCATTCTTCAGAAAGACCAGAGGAAAAGGCGAGACGGCATTAGATGTCTCGACCTTTTTCAAGAAGAAAGATTTAGACGACCGTTTCGAGGCGTTTGTGGAGTCAGGCTCCAATCCACAGCGTCGAAAGGCGCGCTCGGCTCTTAAGAAATTCAGAGAGACACTCCGAGAGTTTGAGGTCGCATGACAGAAGAAAAGCGGCTTATTGAGGACTACCTTCCGATTGAAAAAATCAGCGCGGAGGCTTCACGGGAGAAGTCTGTCCGCAAGGGACATATTTCGACGCTCCATCTATGGTGGGCGCGGCGGCCTCTGGTCGCTTGCCGTGCGGCGGTGTATGGGGCACTCGTACCTGCATCGCGGTTCGTACCGAACGGGGCCAGTGATGAGAAGAAGAAATCTCTAGGCCGTGCGAACGCGGCAAAGTTTGTCGAACGGCTTTGTCTGTATCCAGGCAATCCGACAGTTATCGCCGAGGCGCAACACCACATTCTCCAAGCTCACGCGGAGCGGCTGACAGTAGAGACGGGAAAGAAGGTCACTGTCGAGGACATTGTCGAGGGCCGAGCCCCACGCCCGAAGGTACTCGACATGTTTGCAGGGGGCGGGGCGATTCCACTTGAGGCTTTGCGGCTCGGTTGCGAGGCCTATGCGCTCGACCTCAACCCTGTTGCCCACATCATTGAGCTCTGCACGCTTGTCTATCCGCAGAAGTATGGCAAACCGGACCCATCCACTCGTGGCATGACCGGTCCAAAGAATGCCCGAGGCGAAACTACATGGGGAGGACTGGCCGAGGAGGTCCGCTATTGGGGAAACTGGATGCTGAAACAGGTCAAAGCGGAGATCGGCGACCTGTACCCACTAATCCCGGACTCCGAGTTCAAAGGCAAGAAGATCGCCGCGCAGGTTGACTGGCTCAAGGAACACACCACTGACGAAGTGCCGCCGGGATACCTGATACCAGTGGCTTACTTGTGGACGCGCACGGTAACTTGCAAGAATCCGAACTGCCGTGCGACCGTACCCTTGGCAAAACAAACATGGCTTCGCAAAAAGCCGGGTCGTTATGTGGCGCTACAGGTCGTCGCCCCCGCAGGCAAGAAGGAGGTCCGCTTCGAGGTCGTCGAGGCCCTCTCGGAAAAGGGCTTGGCATTCGATCCTGAGGCGGGATCAAAAGGCGGCAACGCTACCTGCCCGTTCTGCGGTACGGTTGCCGATGGCGAGTATGTGCAAGGTGAAGGAAAGGCCAAGCGTGTCGGAATACAACTCCTGGCCGTTGTGTGCGGTGGAAGATCTGGGAAAGGAAAAACCTATCTCGCCCCTGACGATTCTCCAGAGACGCTCAGAGCGCTGGAATCACTAGAGCACCGGCTGAAAGCTAAAAGCGAGAGAGTGATCGGCGGGTTTCCAAATGAACGAATCAATCCACTTCGTCCGTCTCCTAATGCCCGCGGTCTTTCAGCCGTAACCCGCCACGGAATTTTGGATTTCGGTGAGCTGTTCACCCCGCGTCAGAAATTGATGCTGATGACGATGGCCGATGTGATTTCGCGCAAACCTTGGGACGACAAGATTGACCACGGTCACGCGAAAGCAGTTGCCACATATCTGAGTTCACTCGTGGACAAGATCGCGGATTATGGCTCTTCCTTTTGCAGGTGGATCAGTCAGACGGAAGCGGTTGCCGGAACTTTCGGTCGCCACGCTCTCGGCATGCTTTGGGATTTTGCCGAAATCTGTCCCTTCGGCGACGCCGGGTCGAATGCCGACTCAATTCTGAATGCTCAGGTCAGTGCTTTGGCAGAGATCGAAGCTGGCGAGCGTCCTGCCGACGTCCGGCGCGGTTCTGCCGCTTCTCTCCCGGAAGACTGGCGAGGTTTTGACGCCATTATCACTGATCCTCCTTACTATGACAACGTGCCCTACGCAGATGTATCCGACTTCTTCTACGTGTGGCAAAAGAGAACCATCGGCTCTATTTATCCAGAGCACTTCGCAACGGAACTCACTCCCAAGAAAAGCGAGGCGACTGCGTTGGCGTCCCGGCACGCTGGAGACATGGACGCTGCCACCAAAGAGTACGAGGACCTAATGCTGCGTTCGTTCTCGGAGGCTGCCAAGTCTCTCAAGCCCGAAGGATTGCTAGTTGTTGTCTACGCGCACAAGACGACCCTAGGATGGTCAACTTTGGTCGAGGCATTGAGGCGTGCTGGTTTCACCGTTCTTGAGGCGTGGCCGTTGGACACGGAACGAGGCGCAAGATTGATTGCATTGGATACGGCATCGCTCGCCTCAAGCATTTTTCTCGTTACTCGCAAGCGGAGTGGCGAAGCGATTGGCAACTACGAGACAGAAGTGCGACCAGAGCTGGAGCAGATTGTTCGGGAGCGGGTTGGGACGTTGTGGGAGATGGGGATTTCCGGGGCGGACCTAGTGATTGCCTGCGTAGGAGCGGGGCTTAGGGCGTTCACCCGCTTTGTACGCGTTGAATATGCCAATGGGGAGGAAGTGCCCGCCGAACGCTTCTTGGCCGAAGTGGAAACGGCGGTCTTAGAGGCCATCCTGGCCCGACTATCGAAGGAAGTCGGTGCCAGCAGTGGCCAACACAGCCTTGTAGGGCTGGACGCAGCCACGCGGTTCTATGTGCTATGGCGCTACACCTACAAGGCCGCCGACCTGGACTCTGGCGAGGCGATCATCTTTGCCAACGGCACCCACGTCGAACTGGACGGCGGACACGGTCTGTCGAGCGGGACGCGGGCGTTGGTAGCCAAAAACAAGAGCAAGTACCGTTTGATGGACTACACCGAGCGTGGTGAGGACGCTGCGCTCGGAATGCCATCCGAGGATGGACAGTCAGCACCACTGGTCGACGCTCTGCACCGTCTCTTGTGGCTGTTGGAACGGCATCCATCTGGCATTCCAGATTTCTTACGTGACGCGCGGCCAAACACCGAGCAAATGCGGCTAGTCGCACAGGCGCTCGCTGGCCCGGCTCTTAAAGGCGGCGAACTCGGTGAAGTCGCAACCGGCACGGAGTTAGCAGCGCTTACGAAACTGACTGCGAACTGGCGCAGCGTGGTGGAAGATGTAGCAGAGGCCGCAGTAGGCCCGCTGTTCAGAGCCAGGCAGAAGAATGAGTAGAACGAGCAACGATCCTCCACGCGGGAGTGACTAATTTATGAGCACAAAGTCAGATAAGACTTCGCTGGACCTCAAACCCTGGGTTCAGGTAGTGCAAGTCCATCCCGACGTGGACTCTCCAAACTTCTCTGAAGACATTTTTGCGCTTGATCTCGGCCCCCTCGCCGATGGGAACAAGAGTGTTCCGGCTGTGTATCGCGAACCCGAACACTTCTTTCGAGTTTCCTACCTGACCAAAGGACTACGCTCGCTGTTGGAGGATGTTCTCTCTCGCCTCACCGGCGGCACAGGCAATCGAATTCTTAAGCTGCTCACTCCGTTCGGCGGCGGCAAGTCACACACGCTGGCATCTCTGTTTCATGCTGCACGCAACCGGAAGGCATTAGATATTCTGCCCGAGGCACAGGGGTTCTCCAGACCAGCAAACGTTCGCACGGCAGTGTTTGATGGCCAATTTTTCGACGCGACCAAAGGCAAAGAAATTCCCGGCGAAAAGTTCCGTGCGCAAACCATGTGGGGTTGGATCGCCTGGTCTCTGGGGGGCAAGAAGGGTTACGAGATCATGCGCCAGCAGGACGAGGCGCGTGTCGCACCGGGTGCTGACGAGATCATGGCATTACTGGCGGAAGGCCCGAACCTAATCCTGCTCGACGAAGTCTTGCAATATCTCATCAGCGTCGGCGGAATCAAGGTTCATCAGACTACCCTGCGAGACGAAACCATGAGTTTTCTGCACCGGCTCACGGGCGCAGTGGGAAACTCGGCGAATACAGCATTGGTT
>NZ_DATKQC010000401.1:0-5718 GCF_035532915.1 Edaphobacter sp. | reverse complement strand
AGCCGCACTGCGGGCTCGCGTATGGAGACTTGGACAATGACGGCCGAATGGATCTCGTCGTGACATCTCTTGGTGGCCCGGCCCGCGTGCTCCGGAATGTCACCGAAACGCGCAATCACTTGATCTTGCTGAAGCTTGTTGGAACAAAAAGCAACCGGATGGGCATTGGCGCACAGATTCGGGTAACTACTGACGACGGCCGGAGGCTTTACAATGAGGCGACGACCAGTACGGGCTATTCCGCTTCAAGCGACCCCCGCGTTCACTTCGGTCTGGGCGGCTCGCGAGTGATTCGTGAAATCTAGAGCCGTTGGCCATCGGGTACGCGCCAGCTGCACCACGACATGGCCGCCGACCGCGTGATGGAAGTGACAGAAGCAGGCGGAGGGGGTCAGCGATAACGTGGTCGTACGCGGTTGGGTTATCTTGAGGGCGGATCCATCATGAATCGGTCGCTCGTCTGCTATTGTGTACTCCTGCTACTTGTTGGAGGAAGGTCCTCGGCGCAACTGCCGGACGCCTGCAAACTGCCAGCGTCGGCCGCGAAAGTGCCACCTGGCACGCCGCCCGCGAGAGTCTATGACGCTGAGGGTGCCTGGTTCGCCGAAAAGAGCGATCTGAAATGTTCAGTCGCGGCGTTCGAACAGGCCTTGAGCCTGGAACCGCGGTCGGCGGAGGCGCATTTCGACCTAGGGCTCATCCGGCAGCGTCAGAAGCAACCTGCAAGCGCAATCAACGAATTCCGGCTGGCCATGCAGTACGATCCCGGGTTGCTGCAGGCGCATTGTGCGCTGGGCTCGGCGCTTTCGGACCCGGTCGAGGCTGAAGCCGAATTTCGCAAGGCGCTTGAACTGAATCCGAATTTGATCTGCGCATTGGATGGGCTGGCGCAGATCCTGATGAACGGAGGACGATACGAAGCCGCCCTGGCATATTGGCGGCAGGCACTTCGGATTCAGCCGGATGACGTGGGTTTACAGATCGCTCTGGCGACGGATACATATAAGACTGCAAAGGGAAGGCAGGCCGCCGGACTGCCGGCTGCGGATGGCGCCGAAGTTGCGGATGCTATTCAGCTTTTCGCGGAACTGCTCAAAAGCCATCCCGACATGACGGATGCACACTTTACCCTTGGCAACATCTATGCGAACGAGCGGCGCTTTCGAGAGGCTGCAGATGAATACCGGGAGGTAACGCGCCGGAATCCACACGATACGGTCGCATTGGTCGCGCAAGTGAAGGCGCTCTTGAACGTAACCGCATACACGGAAGCGCTTGCGCCGGCCAAGGATTACGTGCGTCAGAAACCGAACGATGTGTCGGGCCACGTCTTGCTCGGTATGGTGTACAGAGGGTTGGGCGATTACGCGAAGGCAAAGCCGGAACTTGAGCTTGGTGCCGCTAAGGCACCTGATGATTTTGAGGCGCGATATCAACTTGGGTTCGTATTGGTACGGCAAGGGAAGCCGCAACAGGCGCTACCCCAGCTGCGGGAAGCAGTTGCGCTAAAGCCGGAGGACAAGTCGGCTCAATTCCAACTGGCGGCTGTTCTGCGTGCGCTTGGCCAAAAGGAGGAGGCAGACCGGATTGTGGAACAATTCCGGAAAGTTACCGGCAATGAGTTCCGGAACAGCCAACTGTCGTCCGAGGGGATCAAGGCGAACGATTTGCTGCAAGCGGGCAAACCGGAGGAAGCGGCGGAGATTTATCGCCGGATGATCGAACAGAACCCGGAAAGTGCCTGGACGGCTTACAACCTGGCAGTGGCGCTGAAAGCCATGCACGATCCAAAGGGCGCGGAGGACGCCCTCCGGAAGGCGGTAAGCATCGACCCGAAGCTGGCCAAAGTGCGGGCAGAATTGGGGCAACTCAAGTTGGCTGCAGGCGACATTCCAGCCGCGCAGAAATGGCTGGAATCCGCACTTGACTTAGATCCACAACTCGTAGATGCGCGCGGGAATCTGGCGATGGTACACGCCAAGCAGGGCGACCTCGCTTCGGCCGAGAAGCTTCTTCGTCAGGCCCTTGAGGACGATCCGAAATATAAGGAAGGTCATCTGAACCTCGGGCTGATTCTCGCCCAGCAAGGCAGGACATATGACGCCGAGCAGGAACTGGACAAAGCCGTCGCGCTGGCGCCGCAGGATCCCGCTACGTTGTCGACGGTCGGAAAAGCGGAGGCCCAAATGGGCATGATGAGCGAAGGGATCGCGCTTCTTCGGAAGGTAGTGGAGTTGGTGCCCGATCTGGCTGCCGCCCATCTGGACCTGGCGCTTGCGCTTGCCGACAGTTACGACCTGCCCGGGGCGCTGGTGGAGGACAGCGAGGCGGTCCGCCTTGCTCCGCAGTCCGGCGTCGCGCATTTTAATCGGGGTCGAGTGCTGTTCGACTTGGGTCGCAGCACCGAAGCACAGCCCGATTTCGAAGCGGCTGCCCGATTGGTTCATCAGATGGCGGAGCCGCGATATTTCCTCGCGCTGATCAACAAACAGGAGGGCAATTTACCCGAAGCTACCAGTCTGCTCGAAGAGACGGTCAAGCTGCAGCCGCGCAACGTGATGGCCTGGTATCTGCTTGGACAATACCTCGAGCAGCAGTCCGAGACCGCGAAAGCGATCGATGCCTGGCGCAAGGCGATTGCAATCGATCCGAAATTCAGTCAGGCACTGTTCGGCTTGGCGCGCGCATTGCGATCCACCTATCGCGCCGAGTCCGAGCAGTTCATGGCACGCTACACCGCGATACAGAAGGAGCGGCAGATTCTGGACCGCGCCGGCACACTGGCGAACAACGGTGTCGTGGCGGCGTCTGCTCACGAGTGGCCCGAAGCAACCCGAAAGTTGAAGGAAGCGATCGCGGAGTGCGGTGAATGCGCGGCGAAAGCCGACCTTCACAAGAAACTGGGCCTGATTAACTGCCAGACCGGCGACCTCAACAACGGTGAGAAGGAACTACTGGTCGCGAATGCGCTCAAGCCTGCAGATCCCGAGATCCAGCGGGCACTCAAGCAGATTGCGCAGGCGAGAAACCAGCACTCCGAATCGGCCGCAGGAAAGGCGTATTAGTGCTGGCGACCAGGAGGCTTGTTGCGCTTGTCACCACGCTCGCAGTAATGTGCGCGCTGCTGGCTACCGGACCGAAGTTGCTTTCCCAGATGGCTTCGAGGAACGCGACCGATCAGCCCATGCGTCCTCTTCCGCCGGGCATGAAGGTGCCGGTTGTGGATTTCCGCGATGTCGCGGCGCAGGCGGGACTCACCGCTAAGGTGATTTCGGGAGATATAGATCAGACGTACATCGTCGAAAACACCGGCACCGGCGTCGCTATATTCGATTACGACAACGACGGCCTTCCGGACATCTTTCTTCTGCAGGGCGACCGGCTGCACAATACGGGTCCTCCTCTGACGCCGCATCTTTATCACAATCTCGGCGGGCTTCACTTTGAGGATGTGACCGCCAAAGCTGGGATCGGCCACCTTGGCTGGTCGCAGGGAGTGTGCGCCGGCGATCCCGACAACGAAGGCCGCGTGTCTCTTTTTGTCACCCAGTGGGGGCATAACGTTTTCCTGCACAACATGGGAGACGGTACATTCCGCGACGAGACAAAGGAGCGGGTCCTCTACCGACCGGAATCACGCTGGAGTACAGGATGCGCGTTTATCGATTACGATCGCGATGGCTATCTCGATCTCGTGGTGGCCAACTATGTCGACTTCAAAGCTCAGGATTCGCCGCCGCCGCGCGACAAGAGCGGCTGCAAATGGAAGGGCATGCCTGTCCCATGCGGCCCTCGTGGCCTCAAGGGTGAGACGATGACGCTCTATCACAATGACGGTCACGGGCACTTCGTCGATGTCACCAAACAGGCCGGCATTGAGACCCCGCGTCAGTATTACGGCTTCACAGTCCTGACGGGCGATTTCGATAACGACGGATGGCCCGATATCTATATTACCTGCGACTCGACACCGAGTTTGTACTTTCACAACAAACACGATGGGACATTTGAAGAGACAGGTCTCACCAGCGGACTCGCAGTGAATGAGGACGGTAGCGAGCAGGCGGGCATGGGCGCCACGGCGGCCGACTACGACGGCGACGGAAAACTGGACATCTTCAAGACCAATTTCGCGGACGACACGAATACGCTTTATCGAAATCTCGGGGATGGCAACTTCGAGGACGTCACAAGCGCGGCCGGTCTTGCGGTGCACACCCAGTATGTGAAATGGGGGACCGCCTTTCTGGACTTCGACAATGACGGATGGAAAGACCTGTTCATCGCGGACGGCCACGTTTACCCGTTCGTTGAGAAGTACAACCTTGGAGAGTTCAAGCAGCCCCGGCAGTTGTTCTGGAATCGAGGCGACGGGCAGTTCTTCGATATGTCGTCCACAGGTGGACCGGGCATTACAGCAAAACATTCGTCGCGCGGAATCGCGGTGGGCGACCTCGACAATGACGGCTCCGAGGAGATTGTCGTCGTCAATCTTTTCGAGCCTCCGTCCTTGCTGAAGAACTTCGGGCCCAGGGGTAATGCACTCCTGGTCCGCGCCGTCACGGCCTCTGGCCGGGATGCGATCGGTGCGCGATTGACATTGACTGCCGGCGGACGCAAACAGATTGATGAAGTTCGCAGCGGGGGATACCATATTTCGCAGGGAGACTTCCGCGTGCACTTCGGCATGGGGCGCGCCACAAAGGCGGATCTGACGATCCGTTGGCCTGACGGCCCGCTGAGCAATGTGGAGACCATCCAAGGTGTGGACGCCAATCAATGGATTGTGGTCCGCGAAGGCAAAGGCGTTGTTGAGCACCACCCGTTCAAAACTTACGCCCCTTAGTACTACTGTGTTATAAATAGCCGCGTAGGCAAGATGGGCATCTGGGCCGTGCGCGGGAGAGGTGGGTTGCAATCTGGCGTCGCAGTGTGGCGATGGATTGATGATTATGCCGTTCTGTTTTTAAGGGTAGCGCCGCGGGGCGTGTAGGCGGATTGCATTGGGGGTATTTGAACTTGGATGATGGCTGCTCCGATTGGCTGCGAGTTGACTGAGGGGGGGAAAGGGCACCGCTCCAGGACCAGGAAGCCGTAGGCTGCGATGGATAAGGTTGCATGATGATGAAACCCGCGCCAGTTCCGGCCTTCGAAATGTCCCAGGCCAAGTTCCTGCTTCAGTTCTTCGTAGTCGCGCTCGATGCGCCAGCGCAGTTTGGGGATGGCAACCAGTTTGCGCAGAGGGATCGACGCGGACAGATTCGACAGCCAGTATTTGGTGGGTTCCTTCTCTCCTGCCGGCCACTCGATCAGCAGCCATTGTTCCGATCCGTCGCCCGTTCGGCAATTCCACCCACAGTGCACTGCCGCCGCTTGTCGCAGTAGATATGCGGCTCAACACCTCCACCGGCACCAGTCGTCCTTCACCGCTCTCCCTCGCGCGGCAGTGCCGCCGCCGGTACATGTCCAACGCCGCCACCGTTAATCCGTGGCCAGCCCAGAATGCCTCCCGGATTAAGCCGCTTGACTCATACTCGCGAACCAACTGCTCCGCTTCCACACGGGCTCCGTCGCCGCCGCTGCACCAATCCCACCGTTACATCGCCCATGCCCACAGTCCATCACAGACTCACTGCACAAAAACAGGTGTATTGCTCTGACGGATACACTTAATCGACACTGCACAGAAAGCTTTTTATACGCTACCAGCAGGATTAC
>NZ_DATKQC010000400.1:0-4966 GCF_035532915.1 Edaphobacter sp. | reverse complement strand
CCGCCCTCGATTTTCCATTGATGGGACATCCTCATTCATGAGACACGCGAGACTGAGCGCCGACATGGTGCTAAAGTGCCTGGAATGAACTTCCAATGGCCAGACCCGATCAGCCTCGTCGCCGACATTATCGCAATTGTTGGCATTCCGGCACTCGTTTACTCGACAAGGCAACTCTTCGTCGACGTGGAGAAGGCGAGAGAGGAAGCCATAGAGGCGCGGCGACCGAGAGGAATAAGCGAGGACTGCGTGAGCTTCTACGATGTGAACCAGAAGTGCGCCATCAACCTGGTGCCGTTCAAACAACTCGCGGCGATTCCTAGGGTTGGGGATCACGTCTACCTTCCGGGCGAGACCGAGGGCGAACGGAACTATGGCGGCGGCAAGTACGAAGTCGTTGGAACTAATTTTCACTATCGGGAAGATTCGGACGCACACCCGTTCATTCCAGCCAAAACCACAGGGATCGAGATACTAGTCCGCAGGATCGCGTGTAATTGAGAGGGCGAAAGTGTGACAGCGGGGCGCCCCAGGCCTCGCCGTTGGGGCGCGTGCGTTCCGCAGGACAGCCTGCTCTGAAATTGCCGAATGGGCGTGGCCTCTTTCAAGCCATGAGGCTCTTTTTCGATTTGGACGGCGGCAGATAGTTCTCGCCGGTCACGACCTTTCGACCGGTCTTGCTTTCAAGTTCGAGCCGGGCGCGATGAGCAATCCCGCCGCCAGTCTTGGCGGTCTTTTTGTTGGCCGGCAAGCCCACCGCCGCCTCAGTCTCCGCAATCTGACGGGTGGAAAGCTCGGCTAGAGCCGTGAAGATGAGTTCGGCCTCGCTCATGTGATCGCGAAGATTCTGGCTTTCAAGCCCTTTCAGATCCTTATGCTGTTTGACCGAGATGCCGGACCATTCTTCGTGAATGATATTGGTGAGGATGGCGAACTCCTGCCCCTGCTTGACCTCGTGACTGGCCCAGTAGTCGGTCAGTTTGTTGCGCGTCTCCTGCCCGGTCATGCGTTGGGTGATCCACTTTTCGCTGCGGCCCAGCTTGCGCCAATCCTCCCTGGTCCGCTCCAGCGCCAAAGCCGGATCGGCGATCTCCCGCAAGCGTTCATAGCCCACCTTCGCAAGCCAACGCTTGAACGGCTCCGCCTTGGGGGAAGGAATGGACTGGATCAGCCGGAGAACTCCTGGGACATTCCAGCACTGGAGCCTTTGTATTCCCCCCTCCGTTTCAAAGGGAAGCGCAAGGGGGGGGACAAATTGTCCCCCCCCTTTGAAGACGTCGGCCAGAGAGGGATCGCGGCGGCGCAGCTTCTTCAAGTAATCGGAGGGAGCGGGCGAGTCCGTCAGCGCGCTGACAATGTCGGTGAGAACAAACCACCACTCCTCATTGTGAAAGACCCGGCGCACCGGCCGTTCTTCGAAAAGGGCCATCTCGCTCATTTGAAAAACCTTCCCCTCTTGTCTGCTAAGCGCAAGGCGGGCCACCATATGCGTACCGATCTCGCACTGAACGATTCTAACCGGGCAGGTGTGTGACCGGCCTATGCTGAGGCCGATGGCTTGGGCCACTACAAAGGCCATCGCCCCGGCCTCTATCTTGCGGACTGTTTTCTCCGCTGCCGCGCGACGGTTGGCCTTTTGCAACATCGTGCGAGAGGCCATGCACGAGCATCAGGAACTCCTGCGGCGCGGATTGACCAGGCAAGAGTGCAACCTTGCCGCCATAGATGACGCCAAGGAACCCTGTTCATTCTTCGCCTGCAAAATCACCTGTTAAATGTCCGCCTTCGGCGTATTTCCGCGTTGTTTGGCAGTCCCCAGCGGCCTGTAAGTTGTTGAAAGTACGTTTAATAGGGGCTATGGCATGGAAGAGGTCACCGGTTCGATCCCGGTCAGGTCCACCAAATAACTCGATAACTTAGCGGTCGCCCTCCAAATCGCTTGCCCGCATTTTGCCCGCAAATTGCAAAATCTTCCCGCGCGACGGCACTGCAGTCTTTTTTTCCTCTCTTCCTGAACCATTCTTCGGCTCCATGGTTGAACTGCGTGCTTGGGTGTAAGCTCCGTGATCGGCTTCGCATCCTGCAGCATTCGCGCGAGACGTAACGGGCTGCTCAGGACCGGGTCCGGTAGTGCCCGTACCAACCAACTCCGCATAGATCGAGTTGACGGCCGTACGCACTTCTGGTTCGAGCGACTGCATGTAGACGTCCGTTGTCGTCGAGGCCTTGGAGTGCCGCATCATGCCCCGAATGTCCTTGACGTGACCCTTGGTCTTGCCAAGCGTGGCGATGGTGCGGCGGATGACCTGGAATGTCAGTTTCGGCAGATCCAGTTCTCTGGCCAATTTGTGCAGCATGCGATGACGATAGTTGCTCGAATCCATCGGTCCGCCAAAACGTCCCGGAAACATAAACGCGTCCGGAGACGTGTCCTTGCCCCTCTTCCTGCATCCCTCTCGATATTCCGTGATCTCGTTCGTCAAAGCCTCAGCGATCGGAACCTTGGTGAGACTTCCCTTGGTTTTGCCGAAAGGTCAGCCCTCTCCTCCGGTCCCTACGTCGAGGGGAAACGGAATTCGATTTGACCGAGTTTTGAGACCACTTCATGCTGTCTCCGTGTTCGATGAGGCCGAATGGCGATCTCAACCAAAGCGCGCGGAGTGGCAGATATTTGATTCCCTCCAAGACCTCTCCAGCAAGCTCGCCGCGACGGGTTACTTCATCGACCCCGTCATGATCCATGTTGTCTTTCTTGCTTCGAAGCTCCAAAAGCCCCTGCTCCTCGAAGGGCCAGCGGGGAGCGGCAAGACCCAGTTGGCCCTATCAGTAGCAGCAGCGGGCAGGACTCATGTGGAACGGCTCCAGTGCTACCGCGGCGTGACAGAGGACAAGGCCACCGACGGCGACCGCAACCAGACCAAGTCGATGCTCGATGCGCTGTTTCGCAGCGTGCCCGACGTCAGCATGCGCTTTCAGTTTCGTTACGAGATATCCGAGCATCTCGGCGACCTGCTCGCCAGTTACATCCACGAACAGCGCACTGAGCAGTCGGAGGTGATGGCGCTCGATGCCCACCGGCTCAGGATGTGGCGCCAGAAGGAGAGTGGGGGCTTCTACTTCGAGAACCGGCTGCACGTGTACTTCATCTGGGATCCACGCACCAACGCGAAGCTCTATCACTCCACACAGCAAAACCGCAGTCTTGGTGGAATTACTCTGAGCCAGAAGAAGGCCATCCAGCGGACACGCAAGGAGCATGAGACCTATCTGGCGGAGTTTGAATCCATCCTCCGGGGTATCGAGGGGTCGATGGAAGCGGCCAGCCTCGGGCCCCGGAGACTTTTCACCCAGGAACTCTTCGAGGAACTGAAGCACGCGCAGCACCCTAACGTCCTTGCATGGGAGATCAGCCGCAGAGCCAGCGCGTGGTAGATGCGCCAGTCGCGCAGGTTCAACGCATCGGAAAGTGTGGAACGTGTCGGCGGTCCGGCAATGCCCATGTGAAACAGCTTGGCATGGTTGGCATCCAGGCAAACCTCGATGTCGCGCAGCGACTCGCGCCAGGTGAGTTGAGAAAAGGCCATGATGCGAAACAGGTCGGCGCAACCAAGCGTACGAACACACGCATCGCCCTTGTGCCGTTCAATGATGCGCCCAAAGGTCTTCCACGGAACAAACTCCATCACCTACGCAAACAGCGTCTTGCCCATGTTCATGCGGCACTCCCGGTCGTCGAATCCCGAAAGCATCGCAAATGAGCCACACACAATTCAAATCGTGGACACCCTGGAACCGCTGTAAGCTACTCGCGTCAATAGGCTTGATGGCGGCCAATCTAAATTGAACCGGACAGCAGTGATCTAATATTTACGACGAAATTGTTGCCAGGAGCAGTTTCTCAGAAAGAGCAAATCGCGGCTGCGGACGCCGCTGTTGCACGATAGGGGGCTGTTGCCGAAGCGCCAGGTATTCCAACAGCAGGTCGCGGGGTGAGCGAAAGATGCCAATTGCCCAGCCAGGCAAGAGCCTCAACAGGAGGAACATAAGACGAACTCTACATGGCATCAACCCACAACGGACGCACCTCTCATCTTCTTGATTTGAAGACATATCCATATTTTGTTGAGCCACGGGATCTCCTGCATGTAGACTGGGCTTCCATTGCCCTCGTCGCAGAACACTGTCGCGCTACGGTCGGAGTGAACCTTCAAGTTCCATACCTGGAATTCTTCGCCGGCGACGCTAGCATCTTGCAGCAGAGCTTTCAGCTTGGCCCACTATTCATTCGTCATGATTCTACTTTTCTTCTTTTTCTTTCGCCTTGAGCATTAAACTGGTTCCGCGGTGCAATAGTAGGGAAGACGAGGTTGACAATGGCGAAGGGTAGCTCGATATTGGATTCGTCCGACGAAACAATCCCTCGCGAAGCGGCGATGGAGACGCCTGAAGCAGAGCCGCCAATGGACGGAATGATGGCCGAGGAGAGGCGGACGCAGATTCTGCAAATCGTGCGCAGTGCAGGTCGAGTAAAAGTCAACCAGCTAACGAAACGGTTTAACACCTCGGCAGTCACAATCCGTAACGATCTGAATGAATTGCATCAGCGCGGGTTGGTGTTGCGCTCGCATGGCGGGGCGGTACTCCCGGATAAGATTCTGCGCGAATCGCCTGTCCTCGAACGTCTGAAGGCGTACTCCGACGAGAAGCGGCGCATCGGCGCTATGGCAGTTTCTCTCATCCACGATGGCGAAACGATCATCCTGGATTCGGGGACCACTACGCTGGAAATCGCCCGGCAAATGAAGAAGATGCAGGGACTGCAGGTCATTACCAACGGGGTGAACATCGCCGCCGAACTGTTGGACGCGCGCGATGTGCAGGTTTTCATTGTCGGAGGCACGGTGCGTGGAGAATCCGCGTCAATCAGCGGACACTTCACCGAAGAAATGTTCGATCAGTTCTCCGC
>NZ_DATKQC010000399.1:0-3671 GCF_035532915.1 Edaphobacter sp. | reverse complement strand
GTTGTCTTCTACCCTCACCCGCGTCTCCATATCGATCCAGGTCGGAAAATCATCCGAGCAGACCCGGTTGATCTGGTCGAGTTGCGCCAGGACATTGTCTGGACCCAGGCCACCGGCAAAACCGAATGGAAACTGGGTCCGCAGTGTTGGCCAATTTCCAGGCAGCAGACCGGTGCCGCCCGAGGTATCGAACAACGCCGCGACCGGAACATCACAGATGTGCATGGCGTTCGCGAGATTGTCGTTGACTCCATCCGACTGAAAGATGAAGCGCTTGTTTTTCAGTTCCAGGAGTCGTTTGGAGAGCGCGCCCGCACAAACGATTGCGTCCTTGGAGATATTGATTTGCACGCGCTGGCTGGCTGCGATGCAGGTTGGAAGAACGTCCCAATCTACTTCGCCGATCAGTAGATCGCGCACCCAGCGGCCGCACATGTGTGTCGCGACGTTGAGCTTGTGGCTCCGCGCCATATCGCTATATACAGCAATCCAGCTTCTCGATGGGAAACGAGGTCCGCCTTGCTGACTCTTGGAGATGAGGATGCCCCACTCGACAAACGGAAATTCATGCGACAGCTGCATCAGATCCAAAATGTCTGTCGAGTTGTCGGCCCCGGTGATTGTGACTCTTTCAAGCTTCATGGCAACCGATCTCCTTCGATAGGTGCGTTACCTCAGCGTCGTTGCTTTGGTCTGAGTTGAGTATTGCCTCGCGCCCCGCTGCGCCAGGATGATCGTTTCCATCTGGCGGACGCTTTGCTGGAAATCCTGATTGAGGATGACGTGATCGAAATGACGTGCCGCTAGAACCTCGGCCTCGTATCTCCTCACCCGGAACTCCTCGTTCGGACATCTGCGTGCAGCAACGCGAGCCGAGGCTGCCTCGAGAGAAGTCGGCAGGATGAAAAGGCTCAGAGTATTCGGTTCCTGGCGCCGCAGCGTCAGAGCGCCATCTACGGTGATGACGATGGCCATGTCGCATGCCCTATCCAGTGCGGTTCGGGGAACGCCATAGTATTCGTTGTAGATGAAGTCGCTTTCGATCAACTCCCCGTTCGCCTGCATTTCGCGGAATCGCTCGGTGGAGACGAAGTAATAGTCGACACCGGAAACTTCGCCTGGCCGTGGCTGCCGTGTTGTCACTGTTACCGCTTTGGCGAGCCTGGAGATGCGACAGACGAGTTCTTGCGTAAGCGTTGTTTTGCCAGACCCGGATGGCCCAGCAATGAGAAAAATCGTCCCAGCCATAAGGCCTCCTTCGGCAAATGATGGTTGATACATTAAGGGCGCACAGGGCGCGTGAAAGTTATGCAGGGAGAGGACGGATCCATCTCCCTGCTTGAATCCAGCTATGGATTAGCGCCGGCCGCCGCCGCCGTGGAAACCGCCGCCGCTGAAACCGCCGCGTGCACTGCCGCCGCCGTAGTTTCTCGATCCGGCAAAACTGCCGCCACCTAAGCTACGCGCAGAATTGAAGGAACCCGCGGAACTGCGAGCCATGGATGATCCGTAGCCGCGATTTGCAGCACCGTATCCCTGCTGCATCCGGCTGCCACGCATCGCGCCGTAGTTGCTGGCGCGCGCGGCACTTTGATACATCGTGCCCCGGCCCGCGGCATATCCGCCAGAACGAAACTGGCGTCCATTGAAGCCGCCTGCATAACGGCCGCCGCGATTGATGTAGTAGCGCCCACGATTCCAGCCTCCACCGTAGAAGCCGTGACCCCAATAACCGCCGCCATAATACATGCCGCCGTAGTAGCCGACGGACATACCCCAGTAGCCGGGATACCATCCATAGCCAACGCCGGACCAGCCCCAATACCCGGGTGTCCACAACGCTCCAACATAAGGAGGATAGGCCCACACTCCAGTCATCCATGACCAGGCGCCTGCCATCCAGTTCCAATACCCGGGCGTCCATGCGTAGCCTTCACCAGGACATGGAGGTTGGTAATAGGCATTGACTGGAGGAGGAGGAGCGGACTGTACGCTCATTTCGGGACTGCGCGAGTCCTGTTGCTGCGCGGGCTGTTGATACTGCTGATATTGCTGCTGGTCCTGCTGGTCAGCGCTTGTCTGCGCCTGCACAGGGGCCACAAAGGAACAAGAGGCAAAGGACAACACTGCGAGCGAGATTACACACGAACGTAGGACAGGCATAATGCACCTTCTTTTTTTGTGAGTCTGAACAATCGAACATCGAATAAAACCCATGCCCGGCTGTCACACCATAGCCGGCGAGCAAACATTGTGTCTGTGATGACCATGCGGACTCGTGTACAGCGTTAACGCGCCGGACCGCAACTGGTAGTTTGTCTCGGAAACGACGAGCACTCGATAGAGTTCTCATCGCTTCGGGTGCTGCACGTCGCGTTACCAACGTGCAGGAAAATATGGAAGAAAGTGAAGCGGCTCAGACCACCTCAGTCTCAAGGACCGGGGCGCCGTGAAATCCGTTCGGTTCGAGCAGCGACACATCCATTTCAACCATGAATATGTTTGGCACAGACCAATTCCGGTCCTCAACTGGTTTGATTCCAGTAATGTTTTCGAGAACGCGCAGAGCCTCGCCTTGTGTTTTGAAACTCCCGATCTGATCAAGAGATCGATCGCCGAGAAATCCGTACAGTATCCAGCGTGCGCCTCGTGGATAGTCTTGACCGTGGTATGGCTGGTAAGGAAGAAGTCCGATAGGCGTATCGGTCATTGGAACGACCTTGTACTTGATATAGCGCGGCATATTGCAATTCCTTTCCTAAATAATGTGTGAGGCAACAAAGCGTCGGCGCAGTTCTCGTACGCGCCACCTGAGCATCGACCATGTCGAGCAGGACGGGAAGGACTGACTTTCGTACCAGTCGCCTGCAAAAACAAGCAGGACGCATTTGCGCAAAGACAGTAGGGAGAGAGTCTACGGTCCACGCAAAACGACAAATAAATATGAATCGAATGTGTGGGCACTGAATGGAGAGGCTCAGTGCCGCGGAAGCCCAAGGATGGTCAGCCAGAATGATCACAGCTGGATGAAGGTGGGTTGACGATGCGGAGTATGGAAACGAAGATCGAAAACGTTTCAGGCTGCTGGGTGATTTCGAAGGCCGTCGCCTTCCCGCAGAATCGTGGGAATAGCCAGCAATTCTTCCAGTGCCAGTTGCTTTTCCTCCCAGGCAGACCACGAATCTCGGGCCTTGCGTAAGGGGCGGGAATCCGCCACTAACAGCCGGGAAAAGAAACGAAGAACAGCGGGGAAGAAGGACACGCTGTCATCTTGAAGATTTCGCGCATGGGCAGAAATGCCCATAGCCGCCGGGGGTTCCGGCGGCCTGGGGTGCCCTGGCACGACCGATGAAATCCAGGTGATCGCTTCGCTTTTGCAAATGCCACACCGGGCGTTGACGGCCCGGGTGACCTTATCGCATTCTTCGCAAGCGACGGCCTGATTTCGAGGGATACCGACATAGACAGGTTCTATCGCCGGTTGTTTCTTGTGACGTGAAAGATGCATAGTTCTCAACTTTCTGTCATGTGCGTGGGTATACACGGGTTATTAGGGGGTATTGTGAGTTGAGTATTGAGCACCAGCACAGTGGCCGGTGCTTCTACGGTTGACGGGTACACAGCTGGGCAGCCGACGTGGTGCCGGGCGCATGCTGCATCAAAAACTTGTG